>DASXRF010000255.1:0-5250 GCA_036506755.1 Solirubrobacteraceae bacterium
CCGATCTCGTGACGCGCGAGGCGGCGGTGGGGCTGCCGCGCACCGAGGTCGTGCAGCCGGCCGCCGGCACCACGGTGCGCGAGGCGGTCGCCGCGCTCGAGCGCGACCCGGACGTCGTCTACGCCGAGCCCAACTGGGTGCGCCACACCCTGAAGGTCCCCAACGACACGCTGTTCGCCGCCGACGAGTGGGGCCTGAACAACACGGCCCAGTCGGTGCCGAGCGCCAACCCGCGCGCGGCGGCCTTCCCGGCCAGCGCGGACGCCGACGTCGACGCGCCCGAGGCGTGGGACGTCACGACGGGCAGCCCCAGCGTGGTCGTCGGCGTCGTCGACACCGGCGTCGACGCCGCCCATCCCGACCTGGCCCCCAACATCTGGACGAACTCCCACGAGACCGCCGGCAACAACGTCGACGACGACCACAACGGCGAGGTCGACGACGTCCACGGCTGGGACTTCGTCGACGGCGACAACCGCCCCGACGACATCCTCGGCGCCAACCCCGGCCACGGCTCGCACGTCTCGGGGACGATCGCCGCCCGCGGCGACGACGGCGCCGGCGTGGCCGGCGTGACGTGGTCGAGCAGCATCATGCCCGTGCGCGTCCTCGACAGTCAGGGCTCGGGGACGCTGGCCGACGTCGTCGCCGGCTACAAGTACGCCGCCGACAACGGCGCTCGCATCGTCAACGCGTCGCTGGGCGACTTCGCGCCCTCCGAGACCGAGCGGCGGGCCATCGCCGCCGCGCCCAACACCCTGTTCGTCGTGGCGGCGGGCAACGACAGCGCCGACACCGACGCCGGCGACCAGGCGAGCTGCGCCGCGGTCGTCGCCGGCGGCGTCGATCCCTTCAACCCGCCGCTGCAGTGCTCGTTCCCCTGCAACTACGCGGAGGCCAACATCCTCTGCGTCGGCGCGACCGACGGGACCGACGCGCTGGCCACGTTCTCGAACTTCGGGACCAAGTTCGTCGACCTCGACGCCCCGGGCGTGCGTATCTGGAGCACCGTGCCCGGCGGGAAGTGGACCGACCTCAGCGGCACGTCGATGGCCACGCCGCACGTGACCGGCGTCGCCGCGCTCGTGCTCGCCCACCGCCCCGACCTCACGACCGCCCAGCTGCGCCAGGCCGTTCTCGACGGCGTCGACAAGCCGGCCTCGCTGGCCGGCAAGGACGCCACCGGCGGGCGCCTCAACGCCGCCGGCGCACTGCGCGCCGCGGACGGCATCGCGGCGCCGCCTCCGCCTCCGCCGCCGCCGCCTCCCCCACCGCCGCCGCCCCCGCCCGTGACGCCGGTCGCGCCGTCGGTCTCGGCCCCGCCGCCCGACATCGCGGCGCCGGCCCTCGCGCTCGACTTCCCGCGGCGGGCGGCGCTGCGCTCGGCGCTGAGCCGCGGCCTGAGGGTGCTCGTCCACTGCTCGGAGGGCTGCACGCTCGCCTACACGCTGCTGCTGGACTCGCGCACCGCCGGGCGGCTGCACGTCCAGCGCACCGTCGCGCGCGACACGGGATCGCTGACCGCGGCGGCCACCGACCAGGGCGTGCTGCGGCTGCGCCTCCCGCGCAAGGCGCGCAAGCTGCGCAGCATCTCGCTGACGCTCCGCGTCCGCGCCCGCGACGCGGCGGGCAACACGGTCACGCGCAGCGCGAAGATCGTCCTGAAGCGTTGAGTTAGGCCGCGGCGCGAGGGCGGGCGTCCCCGGCACCGAGCGGCGCGGGCACCGCGGCGCAGCTGCCGGGGTCGGCCGCGAGCGCGACGTCGCGCAGCGGCGCCAGCGCGGCGCGGGCGGCGTCGACCGCGTCGGTCGCCTGGAGCGCGGCCTGCATCGCCTTGCCGCCGCCGAGGCGCTCGACGTACCACGGGTAGGCCTTGCGCAGCCAGCGCGCCGCGCGCACGGGCCCGAAGTGCTCGACCGCGCGGTCCATGAGCCAGTCGAGCTCGTCGAGCACCTCGGCGGCGCTCGGCGGCTCGTCGTCGCCGCGGCGGCCGAGCAGCTGCTCGAAGACCCACGGGTTGCCCAGCGAGCCGCGCGCGACCATGACGGCGTCGGCGCCGGTGGCCTCGAAGGCGTGGCGCGCGGCGGACGCGTCGCGCAGCCCGCCGCTGACCACGACCGGGGCGCCGAGCGTCTCCACCAGCCGGGCGGCGAGCGGGTAGTCGGGCGTGCCCTTGTGATGCACGGCAGCCGAACGCGGGTGGAAGGCGATCGCCGCGACGCCCGCCTCGTCGACGAGCCGGCGCGCGAGGCGCACGCCGTCTGTCTCCCCGGGCCGCTGGCCCGAGCGCAGCTTGACCGTCACCGGGAGCCCCGACCCCTCGCGTGCGGCGCGCGCCACCGCCACCGCGCGGTCGTGGTCGGACAGCAGCGCGGCGCCGGCGCCGGTCTTGCAGACCTTGGGCACGGGGCAGCCCATGTTGAGGTCGATCACGTCGGCGCCCGCCTGCGCCACGGCGGCGGCGGCGCTGCGCATGACCTCGGGGTCCTGGCCGAAGAGCTGGATCGAGACGAGCCGCTCGTCGGGGTGGATCCGCAGCAGCTCGGTGCAGGTCTTCTCGTTGCCGTAGTGCACGGCGAAGCTCGAGACCATCTCCGAGACGGCCAGGCCGGCCCCGTGGCGCTGGGCCTGCAGGCGCACGAACCAGTTGCCGATCCCGGCGAGCGGCGCGAGCACGACGCGGTTGGGGATGGGCAGGCCGCCGAGGGTCCACGAGTCCGTCAGACGCACGTCCCCAGGCTACTCAGGAATTGCGCTCGTGCAGCAGGCGCAGGCCCGTGAGCGTGAGCAGGTCGTCGACCTCGTCGATGGACTCGGTGAAGGGGACGATGGCGCCGGCCAGGCCGCCGGTCGCGATGGTGGCGGTGTCCTCGCCGAGCTCGCCGCGCAGCCGCGCGACGATGGCGTCGACCTGGCCGGCGAAGCCGTAGATGACCCCCGAGCGGATGGCGTCGACCGTCGTCTTGCCGATCAGCTGGCGCGGCGGGCCGAGGTCGATCTTCGGGAGCTTGGCCGCGCGCTCCGTGAGCGCCTCCATGGAGATCTCGATGCCCGGAGCGATGATGCCGCCCAGGTACTCGCCGTTGGCGCTGACCGGGTCGTAGGTGATCGCCGTCCCGAAGTCGACGACGATGCACGCGCCGCGGATGCGGTCGTAGGCGGCGACGGCGTTGACCAGCCGGTCGGCGCCGATCTCGCGCGGGTTGTCGTAGCGCAGGGCCATCCCCGTCCTGATCCCGGGGCCGACGACGAGCATCGGGTGGCCGAGGTAGCGCTCGGCCATGGCCGCCCACTCGGGCCCGAGCTGCGGCACGGTGGACGAGACGATCGAGGCCTCGAGGTCGCGCATGTCCATCCCGCGCAGGCCGAGCAGCGCGCGCAGCGCCGCGCCGAGCTCGTCGGCGGTCGAGTCCCGAACGGTGGCGAAGCGCCAGTGCTCGAGCAGCTCGGTGCCGCGGAACGTGCCGAAGTGCGTCTGGGTGTTGCCGACGTCGACGACGAGCAACATGAGCCCCATCCTGCCGGAACCCGCGACCGCGCGGCGGTAGCGGCCCGGGTTCGCCGTGGCCATACTTCGCTCGTCCCATGACCCGCGGCGAGTTGACCCTCTACGTCGTGCCGGCGTCGCATCCGTGCGCCGCGGTGGAGCTCGCGCTCCGGCGCAAGGGCCTCGCGTACCGGCGCGTCGATCTGGTGCCGATGTGGCACGTCGTGCACCAGAGCGTGCGCTTCGGGCGCCGGACGGTGCCGGGTCTGCGGCTGGCGACGGGCGAGAAGGTCGTCGGCTCGCGGGCGATCATGCGCGTGCTCGACGGGCTCGAGCCCGAGCCGCCGCTGCTGCCGGCCGACGCCGCGCTGCGCGCCAAGGTCGAGGCGGCCGAGGCGTGGGGCGAGGAGGTCCTCCAGCCGCTCGTGCGCCGCGTCCTGTGGGCCGCCGCCCAGCGCCACCCCGAGGCGCTCGA
This sequence comes from Solirubrobacteraceae bacterium, assembly GCA_036506755.1. Lineage (GTDB taxonomy): Bacteria > Actinomycetota > Thermoleophilia > Solirubrobacterales > Solirubrobacteraceae > DASXRF01. Next base: position 3,963 of record DASXRF010000255.1, read on the forward strand.
GAGCTACTCCGAGGGCTCCGACCTGCCGGTGCCGACGTCGCTGGCGATCCGCACGGCGCCGGTGCTCGTGCGCCTCGAGCGCGCGCTGAACCGCTCGACCGACGAGGCGGTGCGGGCCGATCTCGCCGCGCTCGACGCGCACCTCGACCGCGCCGACGGCTACGTCGCCGAGGGCGTGATCGGCGGTGAGACGCCCAACGTCGCCGACCTGCAGGTCGGCGCGAGCCTGCGCCTGCTGATGACGCTCGACGACGTGCGCGAGAAGATCGCGCCGCGGCCGTCCGGGCAACTGGCGGCGCGGCTGTTCCCCGACTACCCGGGCCGCATGCCCCGCGGGCTAACGGAAGTGTGAGGTGCGGCTGAGCACGCTGCGCACGTACCAGGCGGCGTGGTTGTAGGCGAAGATCGCGCGCTTGTAGGAGCGCGGCGCGCCCGCCGCGCGCAGGTAGCGCGCCGTCGAGAAGATCGCGTCGACGGAGCTGTACGGGCTCGCCTTGCCGTCGCCGTCGGCGTCCATCCCCCAGCGCTTCCACGTGCCGGGCATGAACTGGGTCCAGCCGATAGCCCCGGCCTTCGACGGGCCCATGGTGCAGCCGAAGCCCGACTCGATCTCGGTGATCGCCGCGAGCACCTTCCAGCGCAGGCCGAAGGCCTTGGCCGCCGCCTTCCACGTCGGCACGAGCTGCGCCGGGCCCTGGCAGCGCGGCAGCGCGCGCAGGCCGGTGCGCACGTGCGGGTGGCGGCCATGGTCCGGCCGCAGGGCGAGCGCGCGCAGCGACCCGCCCGCGACGCGGACGGGCGTGCGCGGCGCGGCGGGCGCCTTCCTCCGCGCGGCCGGCGGGCGCTGCGCGGGACCGGTGGCGGCAGGCCTGCCGTAGCTGACCTTCTCGCAGGCGCTGCGCGCGTCGGCCCGGTCGGCGCGCGCCCGGTCGCGCCCGCTGCCGCAGACGAGCCAGTCCGGCGCGCCGTCGGCATCCGACAGCGCGTCGTCGCCGGCACCGCCGTCGAGGCGGTCGCGGCCGCTGCCTCCGGTGATCGTGTCGCGCCCGTCGCCCCCGCGCAGCTGGTCGTCCCTGCCGCCGCCGGCGATGCGGTCGTTGCCCGCGCCGCCGTCGATCGTGGCCGGGTAGTCCTGCGTCTGGCGCAGCTCGTCGTTGCCCCCGCCGCCGATCATCCCGTCGACCGAGGGCGCGACGTCGTCGTGCTCCCCCGTCGCGCCGTCGTCGGCCTTGCCGTCGTTGGTCACCTTGACCCCAGCCGTCCGCGTGCCGTAGTCGACGATGTCGTC
>DASXRF010000256.1:0-4484 GCA_036506755.1 Solirubrobacteraceae bacterium
AGCGGTGTTGAAGCGAAGCGGTTTCTGTAACCCCTCGTGCAACAGCGAACGGAGTGAGCTGTGCAGCTGAAGGTCCTGGGCTTCGACACGGCGACCGCCGCGACCGTCGTGGCGCTGCTGGCCGACGGCCAGGAGCCCCTCGAGGCCCGCGACGACCCGGCGCCCGGCGAGCGCCCGCGCCACACCACCCGGCTGCTGGCGCTGGCCCGCACGCTGCTCGACCGCGCGCGGCTGGCCTTCGGCGACCTCGACCTGATCGCCGTCGGCACCGGGCCGGGCTCGTTCACCGGCCTGCGCATCGGCGTGGCCACCGCCCGCGCCCTGGCCCAGGCGACCGGCGCGCCGGTGGCCGGCGTCTCCACGCTGCGCGCGCTGGCCGCCCTGCCCGACGACGCGGGCGCCGAGACGCTCGTCCTGCCCGTCGTCGACGCGCGCCGCGGCGAGGTCTTCGTCGCCGGCTGGCGCGGCGGCGAGGAGGTCTTCCGCCCGCGCGCCATGACGCCGGCCGAGCTCGTCGAGCTGGCCGAGGCGGGCGGCGCCGGCGAGCGCCGCCCGTGGCTGGGCGTGGGGGACGGAGCAGTACGCTTCCGCGACGTGCTCGTCGCAGCCGGGGTGAGCGTGCCGGACCCGGGCTCCCCGGTGCACCGGGTCAGCGCGGTCACGGTCTGCCGGCTCGCCGCGGAGGCCGAGCCGGCCCCGCGCCGCGCGGTCGTCCCCGACTACCTGCGGCTGCCCGACGCCGAGGAGGCGCTGCGCGCCCGCGCCGAGCCCGGCTGACACCCCCGCCATGGCCACCACCGCCCTCGAGATCCGCCGCCTCACCTACGCCGACCTGCCGCAGGTCATCGCGATCGAGCGCCGCGCGTTCCCGACGCCGTGGTCGCTGGCCATGTTCGTGCTCGAGCTCTCCAAGCCGAGCGGGATCTGCCTGGCCGCGATGCGCGACGATCGGCTCGCCGGCTACCTGATCTGCTCGCGCTACGACCGCGTCTGGCACATCATGAACGTGGCCGTCGACCCCGACCAACGCCGACAGGGGCTGGCCACCGCGCTGCTCAACCGGCTTTTCGAGCGGGTCGCCGAGGACGACGCCCGCTTCACGCTCGAGGTCCGCCGGTCCAACGCCGGCGCGATCGTGCTCTACGAGCGCTTCGGCTTCAAGGTGGCCGGGATGCGCCGGCGCTACTACCAGGACAACGGCGAGGACGCGTTCGTCATGTGGCGCACGCCCGCGACGCTGGAGGGCCGCCTCGACGACGTGCCCAACGCGCAGCCGCCGCTCGGCCACCCGTGATCCTCGCGATCGAGACCAGCTGCGACGACACGTGCGCGGCGGTCGTCGACCCGGCCGACGGCGCGATCGCCGCCAACGTCGTCTCCTCGCAGGGGATCCACGACCGCTACGGCGGCGTCGTCCCCGAGGTCGCCGCGCGTCACCACCTCGAGCTGCTCGACGTCGCCGTCGACGACGCGCTGACGACGGCGGGGATCGGGCTCGACGAGGTCTCGCTGGTCGCGGTGACGCAGGGGCCGGGGCTCGTCGGCGCGCTGCTGATCGGGATCGCCGAGGCCAAGGCGCTCGCGCTCGCCCGCCGGCTGCCGCTCGCGCCCGTCGACCACCTGCAGGGCCACGTGGCGGCCAACTACGTCGCCCCCGACCCGTTCGAGCCGCCCTTCGTCTGCCTGATCGCCTCCGGCGGCCACACGCTGCTGGCGCGTGTGGAGGACCGCGACGGCTTCACCGTGCTGGGCGCCACGCTCGACGACGCCGCGGGCGAGGCGTTCGACAAGGGGGCCCGGCTGCTCGGCCTGCCCTTCCCGGGCGGGCCGGCGCTGCAGGCGCTCGCCGAGGAGGGCGACCCCGACGCCTACGACTTCCCGACCGCCCACGGCGTGGGCGGCCTGGACTTCTCGTTCGCGGGGCTCAAGACGGCGCTGCTCTACGCGGTGCGCGACGACCCCGACGCGCCCAAGGCCGACCTCGCCGCCTCCTACCAGCGGGCGATCGTCGAGCAGCTCGCCCGGCGCGTCGAGCGCGCGCTCGACGAGACGGGCCTCGAGCGCCTGGCCATCGGCGGCGGCGTCGCCGCGAACGGACCGCTGCGCGAGCGCGTTCGCGCCCTCGGCGTGCCGGTGCACATCCCGCCGATCGCGCTGTGCACCGACAACGCGGCGATGATCGGCTCGGCCGCGCGCTACGTCGAGCCGCTCGCGCCCGGCGACTACGACGCGCTGGACGCCTACGCGACCGGGGAGCGCGGGCTCTAGTAGCCGCCGGACGAGGACTCGTCCTCGCCCTTCTCGACCTTCTTGCCGCGCGCGTCGAGGACGTACCACTCGGCCCCGAAGGCCTTCGAGCCCTGGCCCTTTGTGTCGCCGGGCTTGCTGTCGCCGGCGAAGCGGTAGACCGGATGGCCGGCGTACGTGACCTGGAGGGAGCCGTCGCTGCGTCGCGTGGTCCCGAGCAGGCCCGCGGACGCCCCGCCGCCGCCGGTCGGCCGGCCCTTGACGGTCAGGGGCGGCCACGCCTTCGCGCACGCCCCCGAGCACTCGCTGCGCGCGCCGCGGTCCTTCTCGAAGAGGTAGACCGTGCGCCCGGAGCCGTCGACGAGGATCTTGCCGAGGTCCGAACTGCGAACGGTCACCGACCCGGACGAGTGCGTGCCGCTGCTGCCGGCGCCGCCGCTGCCGCCCCCGCCGCCGCAGCCGGCGGCGACGAGGGCGAGCAGGGCGAGGGAAATCATCACGAGGCGGGTGCGCATGGCGGGCTCCTACCGCTACAGACGCCGGCCGCCCGCCAGACCTTCCCTGCGACTCTTCCGGGAGTGCCCACCGTCACGCTCTACGGCCGCCCGGGCTGCCATCTGTGCGACGACGCGCGGGCGGCGCTCGAGCGCGTGCGCCGCGAGACGCCGTTCGAGCTCGTCGAGCGCGACATCGAATCCGACGACGACCTGCTGCGCCGGTACGTCGAGCGCATCCCGGTCGTCGCGCTCGACGGACGCGAGCTGTTCGACTTCTTCGTGGACGAGCGCGCCCTGCGGGCAGCGCTATCGTCAGCCCGCCGATGACGCCCGACGTCATGACCCAGACCGATCGCCTCTCCCTCGGCGTCGCCGCGCGCCTGTCGCGCTACCTGCAGGTGCTCACGCAGGCCAAGAAGGAGGGCAAGGAGACGATCTCCTCGCAGGATCTGTCGCGCTGGACGCACGTCAACTCGACGCAGATCCGCCGCGACCTGTCGGGGTTCGGCAAGTTCGGCAAGCGCGGCGTCGGCTACAACGTCGACTCGCTCGTCACGCAGATCCGCAAGATCCTGCGGACCGCCGGCCAGCACAACATCGCGCTCTTCGGCGCCGGGCACCTCGGCAAGGCGATCGCCTCGTCGGACATCTTCGCCGACCACGGCTTCCGGGTCGTGGCGGTCTTCGACGTCGACCGTGCCAAGGTCGGCGACAAGATCGGCAACACGAGCGTCCGCCACGTCGAGGACCTCAAGATGGTCGTCGACGAGGAGGACATCGTGGTCGGCGTCCTCGCCGTTCCGACGGCCGCGGCGCAGGGCCTCGCCGACCAGCTCGTCGACGCCGGCGTGAAGATCATCTTCAACTACTCCGAGGCGCTGCTGCAGGTGCCGCCGGAGGTCACGGTCCACACGTCGAGCCCCGCGGTGGACCTGCTCTACGCCCTCTACTTCTATCTGACGTGAGCATCGACCTCGACGCCGCCGTCGGGGCCTTTGCGGCGTCGCGGGACGGCACCGTGGGTCTCGAGGAGGAGTTCGCGGTCCTGGACGCGCAGACGCTCGACATGGTCCCGCGCTTCGAGGAGCTGCGCGACGCGGCGGCCGACGACGCGGTGCTGGGCACGTCGATCTCGGGCGAGCTGATCTCCAGCGAGATCGAGATCCGCTCCGGCCGCGGCGAGGATCTCGCCGACGCCTTCGCGCGCCAGCGCGAGGTGCGCCGGCGGCTGTTCGCGCTCGCCGCCGGCCACGGCGTCGCGCTCGGCTCGACCGGCACGCACCCGTGGGCCGACTTCCGCGAGCAGCGCTTCATCGACACCGAGCACTACCGCCGCGTCGTCGACGAGCTGCGCTGGGTCGCCCAGCGCAACAGCACGTTCTCGCTGCACGTCCACGTCGGCGTGCACGACCTCGACCGCGCCGTACGCGTGTCCGACCGCCTGCGCAGCGTCCTGCCGCTGCTGCTCGCGGTGTCGGCCTCCTCGCCGTACCTCGACGGCCAGGACGCCGGGCTGCACTCGGCGCGCACCCAGGCGTTCACCAAGAACTTCCCCCGCTGCGGCATCCCCGACCCCTACGGGAGCTGGGCGGCGTTCCGCAGGTACCTCGAGCTCCTGATCCGGACCGGCTCGATCATCGAGTACACGCAGGTGTGGTGGTCGGTGCGGCCGCACCTGTCGTTCGGCACCGTCGAGGTGCGCATCTGCGACGCGCAGATGACTGCGCCCGAGTCCGAGGC
>DASXRF010000257.1:0-3413 GCA_036506755.1 Solirubrobacteraceae bacterium
GAACGCGCGGCGTTCGCGCAAGCGATCGCGAAGCGATCGCCGCTCAAAGCGCACGCTCGAGGCGGTCGGCGATCGTGTCGAGGTCGACGGCCGCCGGGCTGAAGGGCACCCGCAGGGTCGGGACCTCGCCGCCCAGCCCGCGGCGCAGCCGGGCGAGCTGGACCCGCTGGGCGCGGGCGTGGACGTGCGCCGACAGGGCGATCCGGCCGGCGGCGCCGTCGATCGCGCCCAGCCGGGCGGCGTCCGCCTGGGTGAAGCGATCCGGCCGCACCGCGTTGACGACGACGAGCGCGAGGTCGAGGCCCACCTGCTCGCGCAGCGCGTCGCGCAGCGCCAGCGTCTCGTTGATGGGCAGCTCCTCGGGGGTCGTCACGGCGACGACCGCCGTGCGCCTGGGGTCCGAGAGCATCGAGTTGATGATCGCCCCGTGGCGGGCGATCGGCCCGACCCGCGCCGCGTCGGCGAACGTGCGCGGGGCTGCGAGCACGGCGACGCCGTGCCCGGTGGCCGGCGCGTCGACGACGACGAGGTCGTAGGGCTTGGCGCCCGGCGTGCGCCGGCGATCCTGCGCGAGCTCCCAGACCTTCCCCGCGGTCAGCAGCTCGCGCATGCCGGGCGTGGCGGCGGCCAGGTAGGTGAACGCGCGGCTGGAGACGAGCAGGTCGGCCAGTGCGCGGACCGGCAGCTGGTCGACGAGGTACTCCTCCATGGCGTCCTCGGGGTCGATCGAGATGTGATCGGCGCCGCCGGCCGTGACGGCGTGCTCGACGTCGGTGCGCCGGTGGACCTCGGCGACGACCGTGCGGCGGTCGCGGCGCACGGCGGCGAGCCCGAGCGCGGCGGCGACGGTCGACTTGCCGACGCCGCCCTTGCCGGACACGTAGACGAGGCGGTGGTCGAGGAGTCCGATGCGGAAGGAGTACCGGACCGCTCGGCGAACAGTCCCGCGTACGGGTCCGGGAGAGGCTAGACCGAGAGCGAGCACTCGTGGAAGAGCAGGCCAAGGCCATCGCATTCGCCAACCAGAAGGGTGGCGTCGCCAAGACGACGACGACGCTCAACCTGGCCGTGGCGTTCGCCGAGTCCGGCCATCGCGTCCTCGCGGTGGACATGGACCCCCAGGGCAACCTCACGATGTCCCAGGGGATCAACCCCGACTCGCTCGAGGTCTCGATGTACGACGTCCTCGTGCACAAGACCTCGATCCGCGAGGTCATCCGCCGGCGCGAGGTCGACGTCGCGTGCGCCTCGATCGACCTCGCCGGCGCCGAGATCGCGATGTCGACGATGATCGGCCGCGAGCGCGCGCTCGAGAAGGCGTTCAAGCCGATCCTCGACGACTACGACTTCATCTGCATCGACACGCCGCCCAGCCTCGGCCTGTTGACGATCAACGCCCTGACCGCGGCCGACAAGGTGATCGTCCCCGTGCAGTGCGAATATCTGTCGATGCGCGGGCTCATCCAGCTCCAGAACACGTTGTCGATGATCCGGGAGAACCTGAACCCGGGCGTGGACATCGAGGGGATCCTGCCGACGCTCATGGACGCGCGGACCCTGCACGCCAAGGAAGCGATCGAGATCCTCGAGGAGAACTTCGGGGATAGGGTGTTCGCCTCGCGCATCAAGAAGACCATCCGTTTCGCGGAGGCGCCTGTGAAGGGCATGTCGGTGCTCAAGTACGATCCGGACGGCGTGGCGGCCCATTCCTACCGCCAGCTGGCCAAGGAGGTCCTCGGCAATGGCAGGCGGTAAGCGCGCGAGCATGCGTGAGGGCCCCCTGGCGGCCCTGTTCCGCGGGACGGCGGAGCTCGAGGCCGAGGAACGCGAGCAACGCGAGGAGCGCGAGCGGCGCGAGACCGCGCAGCGCGAGGCCACCGAGCGCGCGAGCCAGGCGTGGCGCGAGGCCCCGCCGGCGGCCGCGGAGGACGTCGCCCCCGAGATCGAGGCCGAGGCCCGCGTGCCGTCGCCGCAGGAGCGCCTGCGCGCCGCGTTCTCGTCGGACATCCCGGACAACGTGATGGCGCCGACGCCGCCGCCACCCCCGCCGCCGGATCCCTACGCGCGCGGCGGCGCCGAGTCGGCGTTCGGCCAGGCGCGCCCGGTCGGCGGGCCGGTCATCCGCGTCGTGGGCGTCGGCGGGGCCGGCGTCAACGCGGTCAACCGCATGATCGAGGCCGAGGTCGAGGGCGTCGAGTTCATCGCCATCAACACCGACCTGCAGTCGCTGCAGCAGTCGACGGCCGACATCACGCTGCACATCGGCGCGCAGCTGACGCGCGGGCTGGGATCGGGCTCGGACCCCGACCTCGGGCGCCACGCGGCGATGGAGGAGTTCGACAAGGTCAAGGCGCTGCTCAAGGGCTCGGACATGGTGTTCATCACGGCGGGCGCCGGCGGCGGCACCGGGACGGGCGCGGCGCCGATCGTCGCCCGCATCTCGCGCGAGCTCGGGTCCCTCACCGTGGGCGTCGTGACCAAGCCGTTCGGCTTCGAGGGGTCGCGCCGGCGCGAACAGGCCGACCATGGCGTCGAGGCGCTCGCCGCCGAGGTCGACACCCTGATCGTCGTGCCCAACAACCGCCTGCTGTCGATCCTCGACAAGAACACGTCGATGGTCGACGCCTTCCGCGTCGCCGACGACGTCCTGCGCCAGGGCGTGCAGGGCATCTCGGACCTCGTGACGCTGCCGGGGCTGATCAACCTCGACTTCGCCGACGTGCGCACGATCATGAGCGAGGCCGGGCCCGCGCTGCTGGGCATCGGCATGGGGCACGGCGACAAGCGGGCGATCATGGCCGCGGAGCAGGCCGCCTCCTCGCCGCTGCTCGAGACCTCCATGGAGGGTGCGCGCAAGATCCTGCTGTCCATCACCGGCGGGCGCGACCTGTCGCTGTGGGAGGTCAACGAGGCCGCCAAGGCGGTGTCGGCCGCCGCGCACCCGGACGCCAACATCATCTTCGGGGCCATGGTCGACGACAAGCTCGACGACCAGGTCTGGGTCACGGTGGTCGCGACCGGCTACACCGACGGGCTGCGCCCGGCGCGCCGGCCGATCGAGGAGGAGCCGGCGGGCGAGCCGCGCGTCCAGCGCCGGGAGCGCCCGCGCGAGGGCGCGGTCGGGCGGCGGACGGGTCTGAGCGGCGTCGCCTCGCTCGACGTCCCCGAGTTCATGCCCCGCGGCCGGTAGCGCTACTGAGCATCGGAGTCCTCGCCGAGGGGCCGCTGCACGCGGCCCTGAAGCGCTGCTACGCGCGGCCCGGCGACGAGGTCGAGGCCGCGCGCTGCGGCTGCGTGGTCGACATCGCCCGCGGCGACGAGGTCGTCGAGATCCAGACGCGGGGCTTCGGGCGGCTGCGGCCGAAGCTCGAGCGGCTGCTGGACGCGCACCGCGTGCTCATCGTGCACCCGGT
>DASXRF010000258.1:0-3231 GCA_036506755.1 Solirubrobacteraceae bacterium
GTCAGCCTCGGCCGGAAGCCGCGCCGGCGCGCCCACAGCGCGGCCGACGACCGCGCCGCGATGCTCGAGCGCCTCTCCTCGGTGCTCGACCGGCAGGCGCGCTAGTGGACCCGTCCGCAAGTCCGCCGGACTTACGGACGCGCCCACTAGAACCGCTGTTCGCCGCGGGCGGCCTGCTACTCGACGAGGGTCTCCTCGTGGAGCAGGAAGCCCGCGGCGTCGAGGACCCCGCGGACGCGCAGGCGCTCGAGGCGCTCGAGCGTCTCGGGCGAGTCGGCCGCGCCGACCGGCCACCAGAGGTGCGCGGCGCCGGCCTCGCAGGCGAAGTCATGGGCGCCGGGGTCGTCGACGACCTCGCGCAGCCAGGCGAGCTCGTCGGCGATGCGCCGGCGCGGGCTGCCGTCGCCCGACGGCGCCTCGGCGGGCCGCTCGCGCCGCTCGCGCACGCCGGCCGGCCGCTCGAGGGCGCGGGTGAGCGCGGCCTCCCAGTCGGGTTGCGGGCGGACGAGCTCCACGGCGGCGACGGCCATCCGGCGCAGCATGTGCCCTCGGCGCTCGCGCGTCAAACGCAGGCGGGCGGCGTACGCGCGAGACTGTGCGCATGGAACCCCAGCCCGTCACGCTGGCCGAGGTCGCCCGGCGCGCCGCGGAGGTCGTCGACCCCGAGGACGCCGATCCCGACGTCGCCGACCTGCTCGCCCAGTTCGAGGACGCCGACGAGCCGATCGGCGGGATCCTCGAGGGGCTCGACGAGCGCGTGGCCGAGGCGGTCGGGCGCGTCGACCCCGACGGGACGCTGCCCGCCGTCCAGATGATGGGCGCGGTGATCACCTATCTGGGGTACCGGCGCGACGAGGTGACCGACATCGAGGCCGACATCCTGCGCCTCGCCGCCCGCGCCGAGTACGACGGCGACCCGCCGGCGGTCATCGAGGAGTGGCTCGCCGACCAGGGCGTGACGCTCTAGACGCGAGCGTCTATCTAGACGCGAGCGTCTACCAGGCCTGATCCGCGCCGCAGTGCGGGCAGACGACCGACGTCGAGACCCGCGCCTCCCACTGGTAGCCGCAGGCGCACGAGTAGGTGGCGAGGTCCTTGGGGCCGCCGAAGGCCTCGCGGATGCGCGGCTCGGGCTGGGAGCCGGACGCCGCGGGACGTGCGGCGGGCGCGTGGCCGCGGCGGCGCTCGGCGGACCGGCGTCGGCGATCGGCGATGCGTTGCAGGCGCGCTCGCATGAAAGGCCTCCTTACATCTAACGCCGCAGGCCGCATGTGGTTTCGCCCTTTCGGGGTGAACGTAGACTCCGGGGCGTGGATCCCGCGCGGAAACGGACCATCCGGCTGACCGTCGCGCTGACCGCGGCCGTCCTGCTCGCGGGCGCCCTCATCTACACGAGCTTCAGCGCGTCGAGCCCCGCCAAGACGCCAAGCCAGCTCCTGGCGGGCGCCGAGACCGGCCGCTCCTACCAGCTCACCGGCAAGGTGCTCCCGGGCTACGTCCGGAAGGGCAACACGCTCGATTTCCGCGTGCGCGACCGCTCCGGCCGCGCCGCCGTGCCCGTCCGCTACGCAGGAACGGTGCCCGACCCGTTCCGCGCCGGCCGCGAGGTCATCGTCACCGTGCGCAAGCAGGGCGCGGCCTTCGTCGGCGAGCGCGACTCGCTGGTGACGAAGTGCCCGTCCAAGTTCACCGAGAACAAGCGCAACACGTAGGCCTGCGCCCATGCCCGTCCTAGGCCGCGCCTGCCTGATCCTCGCCCTCGTCGCCTGCGCCTACGGGATCGGCGCATCGCTCTACGGGGTGCGGACGGGCCGCCGCGAGTGGGCGGACTCGGGGCGGCGCGCCGTCTACGCGCTGGCCGGGCTGCTGACCGTCTCGTTCGGGGTGCTCGAGCTGGCCTTCCTGCGCTCGGACTTCTCGTTCGCGACGGTGGCCACGCACTCGTCGACGACGACGCCCGGCTTCTACAAGGGCGCGGCGGTCTGGTCGTCGCAGGAGGGATCGCTGCTGTTGTGGGCCTGGCTGCTGGCGCTGTGGTCGAGCCTGGTGCTGTTCGGCACGCGCCGGCGCATGCGCGACGTCACGCCGTACGCGACCGCGGTGCTGCTCGGCTTCGGTGCGTTCTTCTGCGGGCTGCTGGTCTTCGCCGCCTCGCCGTTCCACGTGCTGGCGAGCGCGCCCGCGGAGGGCAACGGACTCAACCCGCTGCTGCGCCACCCGAGCATGATGATCCACCCGCCGATGCTCTACTCGGGGTACACGCTCTTCGCGGTGCCCTTCGCGTTCGCGGTCGGCGCGCTGGCCGCGCGTCGCGTGGACGCCGAGTGGATCCGCTCGACGCGCCGCTTCGCACTGGCCGCCTGGTTCTTCCTCGGCATCGGGATCCTGCTGGGCGCGCGCTGGTCCTACAGCGAGCTCGGCTGGGGCGGCTACTGGGCCTGGGACCCGGTCGAGAACGCGTCGCTGATGCCGTGGCTCACCGGCACCGCCTTCATCCACTCGATCATGGTCCAGGAGAAGCGCGGGATGCTGAAGGTCTGGAACGTGTCGCTGGTGCTCGCGACCGGGGTCCTGGCGATACTCGGCACCTTCCTCGTGCGGTCGGGCGTGCTGCAGTCGATCCACGCGTTCGGGGCCTCCACGCTCGGCGTCCCGTTCGTGGTGCTGATCGCGGTCATGGCCCTGGGGTCCGTCGTGCTCGTGGTGACACGGGCCGAGCAGCTTCGCTCGGAGCACCGGCTCGACTCGCTGCTCTCGCGTGAAGCGGTCTTCGTGCTCAACAACCTGGTGCTGGTCTCCCTGTGCTTCGTGATCTTCTGGGGCACTTTCTTCCCGCTCATCTCGGAAGCGGTCACGGGACACAAGGCCTCGGTCGGGCCGCCCTGGTTCGGCCGGTATGTGGCGCCGCTTGCGCTCGTGCTGGTGCTGCTCTCGGGGCTCGGGCCCGTGTTCGCCTGGAGGCGTACGACCGCCGCAAACCTTCGTCGGGCTCTGCTCCTCCCGGCCGGCGCCGGCATCGTCACGCTGATCGCGCTGCTGGTGGCCGGGGGCGTGGCACGACGGCCCGAAGCGCTCGCGATGTTCTGCCTGGCCGCGTTCGTGCTGACGGTCGTGGGCCAGGAGTTCTGGCGGGGAGTGAGTGCTCGCCGCGCGATGTCGAGCGACTCGGTGCCGCGGGCCCTCGTCTCGCTCGTGCGCCGCAACCGGCGCCGCTACGGCGGCTACCTCGTG
>DASXRF010000259.1:0-1665 GCA_036506755.1 Solirubrobacteraceae bacterium
GAGCTCTTCCGCCACATGCGCGCCGCCGACCTGGACTTCGAGGTGACCCGCGACGCCTGGCGCCTGTACATCTGCGAGCCCGAGTACGGCAGCCTCGGCTACGACGGCTGCGGCGGCTGGGACATCCTGCAGGCCCGCTACGCGCTCGCGCTGCTGCTCGAGTACGCGGCGACGCTCGGCGTCGTCGACGTCGCCTGCGTGCCCCCCGCCGGCGCGCGCGACGACTACGGCGACCTGTGGGGCACCGACGGCCTCGCGTTCCTCAGCCGCTACGACGGGCTCACCCACCTCCGCGTCAATGCGCTGGGCGCCCTCTGCCTGGGCGTCGCCGACGCCTACGAACCGGCTCCGACCGAGGTGCGCCCGGCGCTGAGCGTCCTGCCCGACTTCGAGGTCGCCGCGCTCGGCGACGATCTGACGAGTGCCGACCGCCTGGCACTGGACCGCTACGCCGAGCGCACCGCCGAACACGTCTGGCGCCTGCGTCGCGAGCGGCTGCTCGCCGCCGTCGAGTCCGGCGACTCGATCGAGCGCGTGCGGGACTTTCTCGCGACCCGCAGCGCCACGGCGCTGCCAGACACCGTCGCGCAACTGCTCGACGACGTCGCGCAACGGAGCGCGGCGCTCACCGACCGCGGCCCCGCGCTGCTGATCGAATGCGCCGACCCCGCGCTGGCGGTGCTGCTGGCCCGCGACCGCCGCACCCGGGGCCTCTGCCTGCTCGCAGGCGACCGGATGCTCGCGGTTCCGGCCGCGTCGGAGGCGGCGTTCCGACGGGCGGTGCGAGGCGCTGGCTACGTCGTGGGCGGAGTGACGAAGGCGGGCGCCCCGAGCCGCCAGGCCGGCGCGAGCGCGCCACGTGCGGCCTGAGGGCGCCCGATCAATCCTGACTTGTGGTCGCGCACGACACTCGGCAGGACGGCTGCGCGCGCGGGCTCGCGCCCGCCCGGCCGGGGCGCGGACCACGATCCCGCCTCCCTCACCAGCCTCGAACCCGGTTGCGACCCGGCGTACGCGCCGCACGCGGGAAGCGGGACGGCTCCCTCATCGGCCTCGAACCCGCTGCCACTCGCCGCGCGCGGCGCCCCGATCGGCCGCGCGACTGCGGTCGGCGCGCGAGCGGCGGGCCGGCTACGGGCTGGCGGCCCGATGGGCCGCGCGGCGCGGCGCCCGCGCGCCGTCGTCAGGAGAGCTCGCTGCCGCAGTCGCGGCACCGGGCCGCGACGGGCGCCGCGCCCGCGCCGTAGCGGGCCTCGAGCGTGCCCTGGCAGACGGGGCAGCGGGCGGCGCGGTCGGACGCGAGGCCCTCCCAGACCTCGACGAGCAGGCCGTCGAGCGTCGGCCCGCCGGGCTCGTCCGGGCGGCGGCCGGGCACCGCCGCGCGCTCGGGCGCCTCCATCAGCGCCATCGCGCTCATGGGACGCTCCGATACAGCCCGACCACCCGTCCAAGGATCTGCACGTCCGTGGTGCGGATCGGCTCGTAGGCCTCGTTCTCGGGCTGCAGCCGGATGTGGTCGGGCTCGCGATAGAACCGCTTGACCGTCGCCTCCTCACCCACGAGCGCCACGACGATGTCGCCGTCCATCGCCGTCTCCTGCTGGCGCACCACGACGTGATCGCCCTCGAGGATCCCGGCGTCGCGCATCGAGTCGCCGCGCACCCG
>DASXRF010000260.1:0-4336 GCA_036506755.1 Solirubrobacteraceae bacterium
GGCGACCTCCTCGGGCCGGCGCAGCTGCTGCAGCCCGGTGATCGTCGCCTTGACGAGGTTGATCGGGTTCTGCGTGCCCAGCGACTTGCTCAGGATGTCGTGAATGCCGGCCAGCTCGAGCACGGCGCGCACGCCGCCGCCCGCGATGACGCCGGTACCCGGCGAGGCGGGCTTGAGGAACACGCGGCCGGAGCCGTAGATGCCCGTCGTCTCGTGCGTGATCGTCGAGCCGTGCTTGGGCACGCGGAACAGGTTCTTCTTGGCCTGCTCGACGCCCTTCTGGATGGCGACCGGGACCTCGTTGGCCTTGCCGTAGCCGACGCCGACGACCTCGCGCTCGTCGCCGACGACGACCAGGGCCGTGAACGAGAAGCGCCGGCCGCCCTTGACGACCTTGGCGACGCGGTTGATCTCGACGACGCGCTCCTGGAGGTCGAGGCCGGCGGAGCTGACGCTGCGGTCGATTGCGGTGAGCGTGGCCATCAGATCGCCAATCCTCCCTCGCGGGCCCCGTCGGCAAGCGCCTTGACGCGCCCGTGGTACTGGTAGCCGCCGCGGTCGAAGACGGCGCGCTCGACGCCGGCGGCCTTGGCGCGCTCGGCCAGCAGGGCGCCGACCTTCGTGGCCTGCTCGAGCGGCTTGAGCGAGCGCACGTCGCTCTCGGTCCACTGGGCCGCGGCCACCGTGCGGCCGGACTCGTCGTCGACGAGCTGGGCGAAGATGCCGCGGTTCGAGCGGCGCACCGAGAGGCGCGGCCGGGCCGCCGTGCCGATCACCTTCGCGCGCACGCGCCGGCGGCGGCGCAGGCGGCGCTGCTCCTTGGTCTGGACGGTCATGCCCGCTTGCCCACCTTCCGGGCGACGTACTCGCCCTGGTAGCGGATGCCCTTGCCCTTGTAGGGCTCCGGCGGGCGCTGCTTGCGGATGTAGGCGGCGACCTCGCCGACGAGCTGCTTGGAGATGCCCTTGACGATCACGCGCGTGGGCGAGGGCACCTCGAAGGTGATGCCCTCCGGCGCCTTGACGGGCACCGGGTGCGAGTAGCCGAGCGCGAGCTCGAGGTCGCGGCCCTTCAGCTGGGCGCGGTAGCCGACGCCCTGGATCTCCAGCGTCTTCTGGAAGCCGGTGGTGACGCCCTCGACCATGTTGGCGATCAGCGAGCGCGTCAGGCCGTGCAGCGCGCGGTGCTCGCCGCGGTCGGTCGGGCGCTTGACCAGCAGCTCCCCGTCGGACTTCTCGATCGTGATGTCGCGGTTGATGCGCTCCTCGAGCTGGCCGCCGGGGCCGGCGACGCGCACGACCTCGGGCTCGACGGTCACCGTGACGGTGTCCGGGACCGGGATGGGCTTCTTGCCGATGCGGCTCATGCGATCACCAGACCTCCGCCACGACCTCGCCGCCCACGCCGGCCTGGCGCGCCTCGTGGCCGGTCATCACGCCGCGCGACGTCGAGACGATCGACGTGCCCATGCCGCCCTGGACCTTGCGGATCCCCGTCGAAGGCGCGTAGTGACGCTGCCCGGGGCGCGAGACGCGGCGCAGCCCGGAGATCGCCGAGCGGCGGTCGTCGGTGTACTTGAGCCGGACCCTGATCAGCTCCGCGGGCTGCCCCTCGGCGGGCGGCACGATCTCGAAGGACTCGATGTAGCCCTGCTCGCGCAGGATCCGCGCCATCTCGCGCTTGAGCTTTGACGACGGGATGTCCGCCGTCTCGTGCGCGGCATGGATGGCGTTGCGGATGCGGGTCAGGAAGTCGGCGATGGGGTCGGTCGTGGCCATGGGCTGCTGCGCGTCGGACTACCAGCTGCTCTTCGTCATCCCGGGGATGAACCCGCCGTGCGCCAGCTCCCGCAGGCAGATGCGGCAGACGCCGAACTTGCGATAGACGGCGCGCGGGCGGCCGCAGCGGCGGCACCTACTGTACTGACGGGTCTTGTACTTGGCGGGGCGGGCCTGGGCGACCCGTTTTGACGTCTTCGCCATGGTCTCCTACGTCTGTGTCTGTCGGGTGAAGGGCATGCCGAAGGCCTCGAGCAGCGCCTCGGCCTCATCGTCGGTGCGCGCCGACGTCGTGATGGTGATGTCCAGGCCGCGCACCTGGTCGATCGCGTCGTAGTCGATCTCCGGGAAGATGATCTGCTCGCGCACGCCCATCGAGTAGTTCCCCCGCCCGTCGAACGACGTGCGGCTCAGGCCGCGGAAGTCGCGGATGCGCGGGATGGCGATCGACATCAGCCGGTCGAGGAACTCGTAGGCGCGGGCGCCGCGCAGCGTCACCGCCAGGCCCACGGGCATGCCCTCGCGCAGCTTGAAGGCCGCGATGGACTTCCTCGCCCGCCGCACGCTCGGCCGCTGGCCGGCGATCGTGGCGAGCTGCTGGGTGGCCGCCTCGAGCATGCGCGAGTCCTGCTTGGCCTCGCCCACGCCCATGTTGACGGTGATCTTCTCGATCCGCGGGACCTGCATGACGCTCGAGTAGCCGAAGCGCTCCATGAGCGCCGGGCGGATCTCCTCGAGGTAGCGGGTCTTCAGGCGGGCAGTGGTGGGAGCTTCGGTCGCCATGGCGTCAGTCGATCTGGGTCCCCGAGCGCTTGGCGACGCGCGCCTTCTTGCCGTCGGCGGTGGTCGTCGCCCCGAGCCGGGTCGGCTTCTTGTCCTTGGGGTCGAGCAGCGCCACGTTGGAGACGTGGATCGGGCCCTCGCGCTCGATGACGCCGGCCTGCGCGTTGGGGTTCAGCGCGGACGGCCGCTGATGGCGCTTGACGATGTTCAGGCCCTCGACGTAGACGCGCTGCTTGGCCGGCTCCACGCGCAGGACCCTGCCGCTCTTGCCCTTGTCCTTGCCGCTGATGACCACGACCTCGTCGTCGCGCCTGATGCGGAGCTTGACGGCCATCAGAGCACCTCCGGCGCGAGCGAGATGATCTTCATGAAGCCGCCGTCGCGCAGCTCGCGCGCCACCGGGCCGAAGATGCGCGTGCCGCGCGGGTTGTTCTGCGCGTCGATGATCACCGCGGCGTTCTCGTCGAACGCGATGTAGGTGCCGTCGTTGCGCCCGAACGGCTTCTTGGTGCGCACGACGACGGCGGTCACGACCTCGCCCTTCTTGACCGCGCCCTGCGGGTTGGCCTGCTTGACGGTCGCGGTGATGATGTCGCCGACGCCTGCGTAGCGGCGCTTGTGGCCGCCCTTGACGCGGATGCAGAGGATCTCGCGGGCGCCGGTGTTGTCGGCGACCTTCAGCCGCGTCTCGTTCTGGATCATCGCGCGCGCTCCAGGACCTCGACCAGCCGCCAGCGCTTCGTCTTCGACAGCGGCCGCGACTCGACCACGCGGACGAGGTCGCCCTCGTGCGCGTCGTTGGCCGGGTCGTGGGCGTGCAGCGTCGACGACGAGCGCACGATCTTCTCGTAGCGGCGGTGCCGGCGGGCGATGTCGATGCGCACCGTGATCGTCTGGTCGGCCTTGTCGGAGACGACCTTGCCCACGCGCACCTTCGGGCGCCCGGTGGTCGGCTCGTGAACGGCCAACTGTTCGCCGGCGCTCACAGTTGGCTTCGCCTTGGCCTTCTCGCGCTCCTTGACGCGGCGGCGGCGGCGCTGCTCGGCCTTGCGGTTGCGCTCGGCGTCGCGCTCGGCCTGGCGCTCCTCGGGTGTGCGCGGCGCGCGCGACGAGGCGGCGGTCTGCTTGGCCGTGGCGCGCTGCTCGCGCTTGCTCGGGCCGACGACCGGTGCCGACTCGCCCGCCACCTTCGCGGCCTCCTCGGGCTCGGCCGCGTCGGGTGTGGTGACCTCGGCCTCGGGCTCGGCGCCCTCGGGCGCCGCCGCGGTCTCTTCGCTCGTGTCGGGGGTCTCTTCGTCAGCCATGTCGCAGGGTGTGGGTGTCGATGCCGCGCTGCTGGGCGATGGTCAGCGCGCGGGCCAGGCCGCGCTTGGCGGTCCGCAGGCCCGCGGTGTTCTCGAGCTCGCCCGTGGCGTGCTGGAAGCGCAGGCCGAACGCGTCGCGGCGCTGCGTGCGGATGTGCTCGACGACCTCGTCGTTGGAGAGGTCGCGCAGCTCCTTGGACTTCACGCCCCCTCGCCCTCCTCGCGGGTGACGAACTTCGTCCGCACCGGAAGCTTGTGGCCGGCCAGGCGCATCGCCTCGCGGGCCAGCGAATCGGGCACGCCGGCGAGCTCGAACATCACCCGGCCCGGCTTGACCACCGCGACCCAGCCCTCGGGCGAGCCCTTGCCCGATCCCATGCGGGTCTCGGCCGGCTTCTTCGTGAAGGGCTTGTCGGGATAGACGTTGATCCAGACCTTGCCGCCGCGCTTGATCTTGCGGGTCATCGCGAT
>DASXRF010000261.1:0-9994 GCA_036506755.1 Solirubrobacteraceae bacterium
TCAGGCGCCGGCCAGCTCCGCGGCGCTGACCCGCTCGCCCGAGGCGATCAGCCGCCGCGCCTCGTCGAGGTCGCCGCCGCGGCGCACCGCGAGCGCGCCGACCAAGCGCCCGTCACGCAGCTGCCAGATCGTGAACGCGCCCTCGTCGAGCGAGCCGCGCAGGACCTCGTCGTCCCAACCCCCCACGCCGGCGGCGCCCACGTACTCGGAGGTCACCCAGTCGCTGAGATCCGACCAGAAGTACGGGACCTCCTCGTGGGCCACGCCCTCGCCGAGCATGTTGAGCGCGGCAGTGCGCCCCTGCGCCGCCGCGACCTCCCAGTGCTCGATGCGCGCCGGTCCGCCGTGCAGCGCGGAGTCCCACTCGCAGACGTCGCCGGCCGCGTACAGGCCCGCGGCGCCGCGCACGCGCAGGCCCGCGTCGCAGCGCACGCCGCCCAGCTCGCCGAGCTCGAGGCCCGACTGGCGCGCCAGCATCGCGTCGGGCACGGCGCCCGCCGCGACGACCACGAGGTCGCCGGCGAATGTCTCGCCGTCCTCGGTGCGCACGCCAGTCACGCGCTCGCCCTCGCCGGTGAAGGCGGCCAGCGAGCGCCCGCCGGCGATCCGCACGCCGCGCTCGGAGAGCAGCCCCGCGAACCAGCCGCCCGCGGTCGCGCCGTAGTGGCGCTCGAGCGGCAGCGCCTCGAGGCAGACGATCGTGACCTCCAGGCCCAGCTCGACGAACGAGGCCGCCAGCTCGGTGCCGAGGTAGGAGCCGCCGACGACGACGGCGCTGCGCGCGCCCTCGGCGTCGCTGCGGATCGCGTCGGCGTTGCCCAGCGTGCGCAGGTAGTGGATGCCCTCGAGCTGCGCGCCGTCGACCGGCAGCCGGCGCACGTTGGCGCCCGTGGCCACCAGCGCCTGCCCGTACGCGACCTCGCTCTTGTCGGACAGCCGCGCCGTGCGCGCCCCCGCGTCGAGCTTGAGCACGCTCGTGCGTGTGCGCACCTCGACGTCGCCGGGGACGTCGAGCGCGATCGCCTCGCGCTCGACGGCGCCGCGCAGATAGGCCTTGGAGCACGGCGGGCGCTCGTAGGGCGCATCGAGCTCGCGCCCCGCGAGCAGGACGCTGCCCTCGAACCCGCGCGCACGCAGCTCGCGCGCGCACTCGGCGCTCGCCACGCCGCCGCCCACGAGCAGGACGTCGACCGCGCGGTCGGCCATCAGCCGCGCGTGGTGAACTGCGGCGTCACGCGCGCCTCGAGCCCGGGGTCGAGCACGAGCAGCACCTCGTCGCCCGCCTCGATGATCGTGTCGGCCTTGGGGACGAAGCCCCCGCCGTTGCGCAGCACGGAGATGATCAGCGCGCCCTCGGGCAGGTCGACCTCGGCGACCTTCTGGCCGGCCGCGGGCGCGCCGCTGCCGACCTCGAGCTCGATGATCTCCAGGCGCTCCTCCTCGAGGGCGAGCAGGTGGACGAGCCCGTAGCGGGGCACCTCGTGCTCGATGAGCCGCAGGATGAGGTCGGTCGCGCTCACGGCCGGCTGGATGCCGAGCAGCTTGAAGTGCTGCAGGTTCCGCGGGTTGTTGACGCGCGCGATGATGCGCTCGACGAGGTACTTCTCCTTGGCCACCTGGCAGAGGAGCATGTTGTCCTCGTCGTCGCCGGTGACCGCGATGACGAGGTCGGCGCGCTGGATGCCCGCCCGCTCGAGGACCCACAGCTCGGTGGCGTCGCCGTATTGCACGGCGTGCTCGAGCTCCTGCTCGATGACGAGGTAGCGGCGGCGATCCTGCTCGATGAGCGTGACCTCCTCGCCCTTGTCAATGAGCTCGCGGGCGAGGTTCCACCCGACCTTGCCGCCGCCGACGATCAGGACGTACATCTACGCCAGCTCCGGCAGGTCGAGGGCCTGGCGGAACATGTCGATCGCGTGCTGGGTAGGGGAGATCGTCTCGAGCCCCTGCTCGGCGTACCACGCGGCGCGCGCGGGGTCCATGACGCGCGAGATCACACGGCCGACCTCGAAGCGACGCTGCGCGATCTGCGCGATGACGATGTTCGTGTTGTCGCCGTCGGTCGCCGCGACGAACGTGTCGGCGCGCTCGATCCCCGCCTCCAGCAAGGCGTCGATCTCCAGGGCGGTGCCGACCGTGAACAGGCCGCCGCGGTCCTCCCAGGTCCCCTCGCCCCCGACGTCGAGCCGCTCGTGGGAGAGCGGGTCCTCGTCCAGGACTGACACCTCGTGACCGGCCGTCAAGGCCGCCTTCGCCACGGCCGAGCCGACTCGCCCCGCGCCGACGATCAGCACGAACATGAGCGCGGCAAACTAGCGAACTTCGGCGGCCGCGCTCGCCCGGCCGCCGTCGGTCGCCGGCGGCGCGGTGAGGATGACGCGGCAGGGCGCCTTCTGGACGACGTACTTCGTGATGTCCCCCACGAAGTTGTCCAGCGGCGTGCGACCCCCGAGCAGCGCGCCGCCGCGGATGCGCGAGGGCTCCTCGGCGGCCAGGACGATGGCCTCCACGCCGCGCCGGCGGGCCTCCTCGACGATCGCCTGGCCCGCCCGCCGGGCCCGGACGGTCGCGGTGGCCACCTCGACGCCCTCGTACTCCTCCCCCACGGCCTTGGCCCGCCGCAGGGCGGCCCGGGCGCGCTCGAGCTGCGCGTCGGGCAGCCGCGCGTCGATCGGCAGCGCCATCGGCACCTCGAAGACCCACAGCGCCTCGATGGTCGCCCCCTCGCCGGCCGCCTCGTCGGTCGACTCCTCCGCGGCCAGGCGCCCGGCGGTCTGGATGATGTCGTCGTCGAGCGCGTTGCCGAAGATCGGCACGAGGATCGAGCCGTACTCGGCCTCGCGCCGCTCCTCGCGCAGCGCCGCCTCGGGAACGGTGACGCGCTTGGTCACCGGCTTGTCCTGCGTCGTGCGGTAGAGCAGGTACAGCCCGACGCCGAAGGCCAGCCAGCCGAAGCCGACGTAGCGCGCGCCCGCGTGCAGCACGACGACGCTGACCCACGAGGCGATCGACACGCCGGCGCCGAGGACGGCGGGCAGGGGCAGCGACACCTCGCCCACCCGCGCGTTGAGCGGCATGACGTACGGCCTGCGCCGATCGGGCTCCAGGAAGCGCGAGCGCACGACCGAGAGGTGGGCGATCGTGAAGGCCAGCAGCGCGCCGAAGGCGTAGATGCCGACCAGGAACTCGAGGTCCAGTGGGATGACGAGGACCATGGCGAGCACCGCGGCGATGGCGATGACGACGTAGGGCGTCGATCGGGTCGGGTGCAGGCGCCCGACCGCGCTGGGGATCTGGCGGTTGGTGGCCAGCGAGTAGGCCAGCCGCGAGAGGCCGAGCATGGCCGACTGCGCGGCCGCGATGAGCGTCGCGGCGGCCGCGGCGGCGACGACGTACTTCAGCGTCGTCCCGAGCCAGTCGGGATTGAACTGCTCGACGACGCCGAGCATCGGCGCCTCGAGGTTCTGCCCCCGGCCCAGCTCGGCGGGCGGCAGCGCCATCACCGCGACGAGGCCGATGCCGAAGTACATGACGGTGACCGTCGCGCTGGCCGATGTCACGAGCTGCTTGAGCCCGCGCCGGCGCACGTCGATCTCGCCGGCCAGGCCCGCCGCGGACTCCAGGCTGGTGAACGCGACGCTGGCCAGCGTCAGCGCGAAGACCACGTCCTTCCACTCCGGCGCGGTGCCCAGATGGATCTGGTCGGTGATGGCGCTGACGTCGAACAGGAGCGCGAGGCCGAGGACCACGAGCAGCGCCTGCAGCCCGACGTCGAGCAGCACGAGGGCGAGGATCCGGCGCGCGCGCCACGCCGAGAAGCCGCGCACGTTGCGCACGGCCAC
Organism: Solirubrobacteraceae bacterium; assembly: GCA_036506755.1. GTDB lineage: Bacteria > Actinomycetota > Thermoleophilia > Solirubrobacterales > Solirubrobacteraceae > DASXRF01. The sequence goes on from DASXRF010000261.1 coordinate 3,843, forward strand.
GTAGGCGATGATCCCCGCGCAGACGACGAGCTCGAGGCTCCCCTCGCCCAGCCGGTGCCAGAACGCGGCCAGGTAGTTGGTCGCGGAGAACGAGGTGACCGCGACGAGGATGAGGAAGTCGAGCAGCACCGCCCAGCCGGCGATGAAGCTGACGAGCTCGTTGAACGCGTAGCGGGCGAAGACCGTCGAGCCGGCGCGCTCCTGGTGCAGCGAGGCGCCCTCGACGTACGTCATGACGTTGAGGACGAAGTACAGGCCGGCGGCCAGGAAGACGAACGGCGTCAGCCCCAGCGCGTGGCCGGCCACCACGCCGACCGAGAAGTAGATCGCGCTGGCGACCGACGTGTAGACGATCGCGAACAGGGTCGGCGAGCCCAGCGTGCGCCGGGTCGCCTGCATGCTGCGCTCGGCCAGCTCATCGAGCTGGCGCTCGAGTCGCTCGGTGCGCTCGGTCACGGCTACGGGGCCTTTCGCGCGACGTACAGCCGCCCGGTGCCGGCGGCCACGAAGAGCACGCCGAGCAGCAGGCCGACGGCGAGCGCCCCGCCCCCGGCCGCGAGGGTGCGCACGACCAGCGCGATCCCGATGAGGATGAGAGCCACCGAGAAGATCGGGGTGGTCGTCCGGCGGACGTCCTGGGGCGTAGGCATCTTGCTAGGGCGCAGCTTAGATCGCGCGGGCGACCGCACGAGCGCGGGGGTCCCCGGCACCAAGCCGTGCGGGCGAGCGAGCCGCAACTGCCGGGGCCGTTACGCGGCGAGCTGCTCCAGCCGGCCGCCCGAGACGCCCGGCGTGGACTCGATGATCACGCGGCACGGGCGCTCGGACAGGACCGTCTCGACGGTGCGGTCGAACAGCGTCCCGCCGTTGCGGGGGTTGAGCGCCATGACGATGGCCCGCGCCCGCATCTCCTTGGCCTCGTCGACGATCAGCCGCCCGGCCTGGCCGGCGCGAACCTTCTCGACGTGGCCGGTGACCCGCCGTCCGCCGATGAGCTTGGCCTGCTCGATGATCGCCTCCGCCTCGCGCTCCTGGTCGGGCATCCTGGCGCCGATCGGCGCCGACGACGGGACGACGATCGACACCAGCACGTGGATCCCGCGGCGCCGGCGCGCGGCGAGCTTGACCGCGGTCGCCACCGCGTCTGGCTCGTAGTGGCTGACGTCGAAGGCGACGAGCACGGAGTCGTACTCGGCCTCGTGCTCGACGACCGGCTGCGGGATCGCGACCTTCTTCGTCGAGGTGAGGTCGAGGCCCTGGCGGCGCCGGTAGCCGATGTAGACGACCACGCCCAGCACGAGCCAGCCGGTGCCGGCCAGCGCGACGTCGAGGTGCAGCGCGGTCACCGTCACGAAGGCCAGGCCGGTCCCGAGGCCGCCGAGGACGGCGAACAGCGGCAGCTCGCGCCCGGCGATCCGAAGCGTGCCCGGCCCCCGGTAGGGGCGCTCGTGGTCGGGCTCCTTGAAGCGCAGCCGCGCGACCGCGACGTGGGCGATGGTGAACGACAGCATCGCCCCGAACGCGTAGATGTTGCCGAGGAACTCCGCCTTGCCGGGGATGAGCGTGAGGCAGGCGATCGCCCCGAAGACGAGGATCCCGATCCAGGGCGTGCCGTGGCGGCGGTGCAGCTGGCGCAGGCGGTCGGGCAGCTGGCGGTGCAGGCCCATCGAGTAGACGAGCCGCGAGACGCCGATGATGCCGGCGTTCGTCGCGATGAAGAGGATCGTCGCGGCGAGCAGGCCGACGTAGACCTCCGCGGGATGCTGCAGGAAGCCGAGGTCGAGGTTGCGGACCACGCCGAGCACCGGGTCGCCCGCGAAGCCGCCCTGCTCCTCAGTCAGGCCGAGCTTGGTCGTGCACTCGCCGCCCTGGCAGGTCACGGGCAGCGCGCTGAGCGCGACGGCGGGCAGCAGCGCGTAGATGGCGAACACCGCGATGACGACGCGCTTGATCGCCTCCGGGATCGTCTTTGACTCGTCCCGGGCCTCCTCGGCCATGTTCGAGATCGTCTCGATGCCCGTGTAGGCGATCATCCCGACCGGGATCGCCAGGAAGAAGTCCTTCCACGTCGGGGCCACGCCGAGGTGGACGTTGTCGACCAGCTGGCTCGGCGAGAAGACCAGGAACAGGCCGACGAGGACGAGCAGCAGCTGCGTGGCGAAGTCAGTGACCGCGAGGCCGATGTTGACCGCGGCGGACTCCTCGGCGCCGCGGATGTTGACCGCGACGAGCAGGACGATCACGCCGATGCCGACGAAGATGTCGCCCGGGGAGTGCCGCAGGGCGTCCGCGCCGAGCACGCCGCCGAGGTAGTGCGGCACGAAGAACGCCGAGATGGCGATCGTGATGACGTAGTTGAGCATCTGGCCCCAGGCGGCGAAGAAGGACCAGAACTCGTTGAACGCGCGGCGGGCGAAGGAGCTCGAGCCGCCGGCCTCGGGGTACATCGCCGTCGCCTCGGCGTAGGTGGCGGCCGTGAGATAGAAGATCACGCCGGTGATGACGAAGACGATCGGCGTCAGGCCGAGCGCGAAGCTCGCCACCAGGCCGAGGGCGTAGTAGATCGACGAGCCGACGTTGCCGTAGGCGGTCGAGAAGAGGGCGTTGACGCCGAGGACGCGCTGGAGGCCGTGAAGGCGCCGTTCAGCCATGGATCGCCCGACCGAGTCTACGGTCAAGTTTCCCGGCGTGAGGCAAAGGTCCCGCTGGTGGCCCATTCGGTGCTTTCACTCGGGCCCTTCGTACGGCATCCTGAGGGCATGGCCGCCGCCGAGGAGTCGACCCCCGCCGTCCTGCGCCGCCTCATCCCGGGCGCCCCGCGCTCGCAGACCGCGCTGCTGGCGCGTTATCTGCGCACGCGCTGGGGCCTGGGCATGTTCGCGGCGAACCTCGCGGGCGCCGTCGACGTCTTCATCCTGCTCGGCTGGATCCTCCCCACGCCGGAGGCGCCCGCGGGCGACGACACGGTGCTGCGCCACACGATCGCCTTCGTCGCCTTCATGGCCATCACGTTCCCGATCGGCGGCTGGGGCACCGTGCGCGCGGCCAAGCCCGTCCTCGACTGGCTGGACCGGGGCGGGGCGCCCACGCCGACCCAGCGCCGCGCCGCGCTGCTGCTCCCCGCCCGCCAGACGCTCATGCACGCCGCGATGTGGCTCCTGGCCGCCGCCTTCTTCGCCGCCCTCGACCTCCATGTCTCGGGCGAGCTGGCTCGCTACGAGTTCGTGACGATCGTCATGGGCGCGCTGACGACGTGCGCGCTGACCTACCTGCTCGCCGAGCGCGTCCTGCGCCCGGTCACGGCGCTCGCGCTCGACGGCAACCCGCCCAAGCAGCCGGTGGGCCCGGGGGTCAAGGGCCGCCTCGTGCTGGCCTGGATCACGGCCAGCGGCGTCCCGCTCGTCGGCCTCGCTCTCGTGGGCATCGACGTCGCGACGCGCGCCGACCTCACGAGGAGCCGGATCGCGTCGAGCATCCTGGTCCTGAGCGCGCTGGCGATCGCCGTCGGGCTGGCCGCGACGATCATCGCGGCCAAGTCGGTCGCCGAGCCGGTGTGGGCCGTGCGCCGGGCGCTGGCCCGCGTCGAGGAGGGCGACCTGGACATCGACGTCCGGGTCGACGACGCCAGCGAGATCGGCCTGCTGCAGAGCGGCTTCAACCGCATGGCCGCCGGGCTGCGCGAGCGCGAGCGGTTGCGCGACCTCTTCGGACGCCACGTCGGCGAGGACGTCGCCCGTGCCGCCCTGGACGCCGGCGAGCTGGCGCTCGGCGGGGAGGTCCGCGAGGTCGCAGTGCTGTTCGTCGACCTCACGGGTTCGACGGCCATGGCCGGCCGGCGCCCGCCCGAGGAGGTCGTCTCGCTGCTCAACCGCTTCTTCGGCGTGGTCGTGGACGTGGTCGGCGCCCACGGCGGCTGGATCAACAAGTTCGAGGGCGACGGCGCGCTGTGCGTCTTCGGCGCGCCGGTCGAGCAGGCGGACGCCGCGGCCGCGGCCCTGGCCACGTCGCGCGCCCTGCACGCGCGACTCGTCCGCGAGCTGCCCGAGGTCGATGCGGGGATCGGCGTGTCGGCCGGGCGCGCCGTGGCGGGCAACGTGGGCGCGGAGGAGCGCTTCGAGTACACGGTGATCGGCGACCCGGTCAACGAGGCGGCGCGGCTGTGCGAGCGCGCGAAGGGCGCGCCGAGCCGCGTGCTCGCCTCCGAGGCGATCCTCGAGCGCGCCGGCCCGGCGGAGGCCGCGCGCTGGCAGCTCGAGGACGAGGTGCTGCTGCGCGGCCGGCGCGAGCCGACGCGCACGGCCGCGCCGCTCGCCGCTTAGGCCGGTTACGCCGGTCAGGCGTAAAGCTCGTCGATCCGCGCGGCGTACTTCTCGGCGATCGGGCGGCGCTTGAGCTTCATCGTCGGCGTGAGCTCGTCGCCGCCCGGCAGCCATTCCTCGTCGAGCAGCGTGAAGCGCTTGACCTGCTCGACGCGCGAGAGCTTGGCGTTGGCCGCCTCGACCTCTTGGCGGACGCGCGCGAGGACGTCGGGGTCGGACGGATCCAGGCCCGTCTCCGGATCGAGCACGACCAGCGCGACGTTGTACGGGCGCCGGTCGCCGACGACGCACGCCTGGCCGATGAGCGGGCCGGCCGACTTGAGCTGGATCTCGATGTTGGCGGGCGACATGTTCTTGCCCGCGGCGTTGATGATCAGCTCCTTCTTGCGGTCGACGATCCACACGTAGCCGTCCTCGTCGATGCGCGCGATGTCGCCCGTGTGCAGCCAGCCGTCGGGGTCGATCGCCTCGGCGGTCAGATCGGGGCGGTTGCGGTAGCCGGCCATGACCGTGCCGCCGCGGACGAGCAGCTCGCCGTCGTCGTCGACGCGGACCTCGACGCCGTCGATCGGCGTGCCGACGCTGCCGGGCCGCAGCGCGCCGGGGCGCACCGTGGTCGCGATGCACGTCGTCTCCGACATCCCCCAGACCTCGCAGATCTCGATGCCGAGCGCGGCGAAGAACTCGAGCAGCTCGACGGGCGTGGGCGCCGCGCCGGTGACGAACCACTCGACCTCCTCGAAGCCGAGCTTCTGCTTGACCGCCGGACCGAGCTCGGGCTTGGCCTCCACGCCGCCGGCTTGCAGGGCGGCCTTGAGCTTCTCCCAGACCCGCGGGACGCCGCCGAAGAAGGTCGGGCGCACCTGGGCGGCGACGGGGATCACCTGGCTCAGGTCGGCGACCGGAGTGACCGTCGCGCCGTAGGTCATCAGCGCCGAGTAGTGCGACGCCCAGCGGTCGGCGATGTGCGCGGACGGGAGGTAGGACAGCGCGCGCCCGCCCGAGCGGATCGGCACGGCGGCGTGGACGCCGCGCAGCTCGGCCAGCACGTTGGCGTGGGTGATCTGGACGCCCTTGGGCGGTCCCGTGGTGCCGCTCGTGTAGATGAGGGTGAGCAGGTCGTTCGGCTCGACGGCGCGGGCGGCGGCCTCGACGTCGAAGTCCCGGTCACCGCGGGCGACGAGCTCGTCGAGCTCGTCCAGTCGCACGACGTGCTCGAGTTGGCCGGCGCCGTGCTCGCGGGCGGCGCGGATGACCGGCTCGAACTGGGGCTCGCAGATCACCACCCGGTTGCCCGCATCCCCCATCACGAAGCCGATCTGCTCGGGCGGCGAGGTGTTGTACACCGAGAACGGAACGGCGCCGAGCAGCATCGCGGCCGCGTCGACGACGTGGAACTCCGGGCGGTTGAGCATCATCAGCCCGACCGCGTCGCCGCGCTGCACGCCGAGCGCCGCGAGGCCGGCGGCCACGGCGCGAATCCGCTCGCCCAGCTCGGCGAACGTCATGCGCGTCTGGTCGTCGTGCGTCCGCAGCGCCACCGCGTCCGGGCGCTCGGCCAGCGTGGTCGACAGCGCCCCGCACATCGTGGCCGCGCCGAGCGCGGCGGGCGCGCCGGCGGCGCGCGTCTCGGTCGTCGCCATGGGTCCTCCCCGAGGTCGGTGGGGCGATCCTACGCCTGGCCGTGGCGGGCTGGGTGCCGTGGCGTCCCGCGCGGGGCGTGAGTGGCGGGTCGCAGCGTGGTCCGTGGTGCCACAAGCCATGTCACGTCCCGCGCACACGCAGCGCGCGGGACGCAACCCCAAACAACCCCTACGTAATGATCGGAATGAT
>DASXRF010000262.1:0-1658 GCA_036506755.1 Solirubrobacteraceae bacterium
CAGCTCGTTGCCGTCGGCGTCCCAGAGCCGGGCGCCGCGGGCGCGGGCGACGAAGCGCGGCGCGCCGCCGACCGCCGTGAAGGCGCGCACCGGGCTGTTGACGCCGCCGGGCGTGACGCGCTCGGCCCGGGCGAACAGCGCGGCCGAGCGCGAGGTCACCGCCGGAGCCACTGGCAGACCTCGAGCGCGTGGTAGGTGAAGACGAGGTCGGCGCCGGCGCGCCGCATCGCGAGCAGGTTCTCGGTCACGATCCGCCGCTCGTCGACCCAGCCGTTGGCGGCCGCGGCCTTGACCATCGCGTACTCGCCCGAGACGTTGTAGGCCGCCAGCGGCAGGTCGAAGCGCGCCCGGGCGCGGGCCAGGACGTCGAGGTAGGCCAGCGCCGGCTTGATCATCAGCACGTCGGCGCCCTCCGCGGCGTCGAGCGCGAGCTCGCGCAGCGCCTCGCGGGCGTTGGCCGGGTCCATCTGGTGGCTGCGCCGGTCGCCGGAGGCCGGGGCCGAGCCGGCCGCCTCGCGGAAGGGGCCGTAGTAGGCCGAGGCGTACTTGGCGGCGTAGGACACGATCGCGACGTCCTCGAAGGACCGCTCGTCGAGCCCCCGGCGGATGGCGCCGACCCGGCCGTCGAGCATGTCCGAGGGCGCGACCACGTCGGCGCCCGCCTCGGCGTGGCTCAGCGCCTGGCGCACCAGCAGCGCGACGCTGGCGTCGTTGACCGGGTTGCACCGGGCGTGGTCGTCGATCAGGCCGCAGTGGCCGTGGGTCGTGTATTCGCACAGGCAGACGTCGGTCATCACGACCAGCTCGGGCGCGGTTTGCTTGATGCGCGCGACCGCGCGCTGGACCGGCCCGGCCGGGTCCCAGGCGCCGCGGCCGTCGTCGTGCTTGGCGGTCGGCACGCCGAAGAGCAGCACGCCCGGGACGCCCCCGGCCGCGACCCGCTCGAGGATCTCGGGCAGCCGGTCGACCGACCAGCGGAACACCCCGGGCATGCTCGCGATCGGGCGGCGCCCGGACGGCGCGTCGTCGACGAAGAGCGGCAGGACCAGGTCGTCGGGCGACAGCCGCGTCTCGGCGACCAGGCGGCGCAGCGGCGCCGTGCGCCGCAGGCGCCGCGGCCGGTGGACCAGCGTCTGCGCGCGCGTCTGCACCGTCATCGCATCGTCATCGTCATCGCGTCTTCGCCCCGAGGGCGCCCGCCAGCGCCCCGATCAGGGCCTCGGGCGTGGGCGCGGTCGCCTCGGCCCCGGGCGTCAGTCCGCGCGCCCGGATGCGCGCCGAGGTGGTCGGCCCGGCGCTCACCAGCGCGGCGCCGGCGTACAGCCCCGGGTCGGCGCCGCAGGCGTTGAGCAGGCCGTCGACGGCCGAGGGGCTCATCAGGACGACCGCGTCGACCGCGCCGTCCGCGAACAGGCCGCGCAGCTCGGGCGCGGGCGCCCGGCGGGGCACGGTGCGGTACGCCACGACGTCGTCGACCCGCGCGCCCCGCTCGCGCAGACGGCGCGCCAGCCGGCCGTCGGCCAGGTCCGAGCGCAGGACCAGCACGCGCTCGTCCGCCCGGACCGGCAGCCCCTCCGCCAGGGCCGCGCCCCGCGCCTCGTCCGGCACCCAGTCGACCGGCCAGCCGAACTCGCGCAGCGCCGCCGCGGTCGCCGGCC
>DASXRF010000263.1:0-3891 GCA_036506755.1 Solirubrobacteraceae bacterium
GATCAGCCGCGGGCGGTGGCTGCGCGCCAGCAGCCCGTCGGCGAGCTCGCGCGCGAAGCGCTCCGTCCCGCGGCGCACCTCCGGCCAGTAGACCGGGCTCAGGAGGGCGACGCGCAGCGGGCCGCCGCCCGCCATCACAACAGCAGCGTCCGCGCGCGCGCCGACCCGCGGGCGAGGACGGCGATCTCGACGAGGTCGACGACGGCGCGGCCGGGCAGCTCGCTCGCCGCGCGGGCCAGCCCGCGCGGCGAGCCGCCGTAGCGGGGGCGCGAGACGGTGGCCCAGCCGACGAGGACGGCGGCGCCGGCCGGCCGCCGTCGCGCCAGCGCCGGCACCGCGGCGAGCAGCCATCCGTGCGAGGGCTTCCAGAAGACGCCCGCCGCCAGGTGCCGCCGCACGCGCGGATGGCGCTTGACCACGCGGGCCAGATCGCCCCAGCGGGGCAGCGTGCGCAGGTGGGCCGCCAGCCCCGACGGCGCCACCGCGTGGAAGGTGAGCGCCTCGGGGGCGCCGACGTAGGCGACGCCGGCCGCGATCGCCCTCAGTGCCAGGTCGGCGTCCTCGCCCGCGCGGGCGTAGGCCTCGTCGAAGCCGCCGAGACGCTCGAGCACCGCGCGCGGATACGCGATGTTCGCGGCCTGGCCCCACGGGACGGGGGGGTCGACGTGGAGGCTGCGGGCGTGGGGCGCGGCCGCCAGCAGATGGGCCTCGACGGGATCCGGGCGGACCGCGCCCTGGACGACCGCGCCGGGACGGCGGCGCACGGCGGCGAGCACGCGCTCGAGCCAGTCCGCCGGCGGCCGGCAGTCGTCGTCGGTGAAGACGACCACCGCCGCGCGCCCGGCGCGCCAGGCGACGTTGCGCTGGCGCGCCGCCGAGCCGGTTCCCGGGGGCAGGCGGACGTGGCGCAGGACCCCGGCGGCGGCGAGCGGGTGCTCGCGCAGCGCGCGCTCGGTCGCCTCGCCGGCCGAGTCGTGGCAGACGACGACCTCGAAGCGGTCACGCTCGAGCGTCTGCTCGTCGAGCGCGTTGAGCAGCCACCGCAGCCGCAGCGGTCGCTCGTGCGACGCGACCGCGACGGTCAGCTCGGGGCTAGCCACCGGCCTGGGCCACGAGCGGGGTGCCGGTCGCGCTCGGCGAGTCCTCGGGCGGCGCGACGAGCGCGACGGCGGCCTGCGCGGCGCGCAGCGCCTCGGGGTTGCGCGGGTCGAGCTCGAGCGCGCGCCGCGCGGCCGCCTCGGCCCCCGGGCGGTCGACGAGGCTCAGCGCGTCGCTGGCGAGGCGCAGCCAGGCCTGCGCGTTGCTGGGCTCGCGGTGGACGGCGTCGAGCAGCAGGCGGCGCGCGTCGAGCGCCCGGCCGCGCCGCTGCGCGATCGCCGCACCGGCGAACAGCGAGCGCACGGAGAGGGGGTCGAGGCGCGCGCCGAGCTCGGCGCGCGCTGCGGCGGACTGCAGCGCCGCGGGCGTCGCGTCCGGGCGCGCGGCGCGCAGCGCCGCCTCGGCCTTGCGGTCGGCCAGCGCGGGCAGCGCGACCGAGGCGAGGTACGCCCAGCCCGCCAGCGCCGCGACGACGAGGGCGAGCCGTCGCGGCCGGCCGGGCGCTTTACGGGCCCCCGCCGGCCGCGCGGCGACCACGCCCAGCGCGAGCAGGGCCGGGACGGTCACGCCCGGGATGTCCCAGTCCCAGTCGACGAGCGCGTGGACGGTCCACGCCGCCCCGCCCGCGAGCAGCGCGACGGCGAGCCGGCGCTCGGGCGATCCGCGCGGCCGCGCGCGCACTGCCGTCCCGGCCGCCCACAGCAGCGCGGCGATCCCGCCGAGCGCGAGCGCCGCGCCGACGAGCCCCGTCTCGGCGAGGAACTGGAGCGGGGCGTCATGGGGCTGGCGGACCGGGAGGCGGTTGTGCCGGTACTGGAGATGCAGCGCCGGGAACGAGCCGGCGCCGTGCCCGGCGAGCGGGCGGTCCGACCAGGCGCCCAGCGCCTCGCCCCACCACTGCACCCGGTTGCCCGAGTTGGTGCTCAGCAGCCGCGACGGCGTCGACACCGACGGCGCGTCGCGCGTGTCGGCGAACTGCCGCGCGGCGTCGGCGATCCCCCCCGAGACGGCCAGGCCCGCGACGAGCAGCGCGGCGATGACGCCGAGCCCCGCCCACGCCCGGCGCGTGCGCGCGGCGCTCCACGCGACGCGCCGTTCGGCGCGCAACGCGAGCCACCCGGCGGCGAGCAGCGCGACCAGGCAGACGGCCAGCACGCCGAGCAGCTCGCGCCCGCCGGCGGCGCGCTGGGCGAGCGGCGTGTCCGGCGTGGCCAGCGACGAGCGCGTGAAGGCGAAGGCCAGCGCGGGCGCCGCGGCCGCGCCGGCGAGCGCGGCGACGCCTAGCGCGCGCAGCCGCGCGTCGCCGAGCGCGACCACGACGGCGAGCGCGACCGCGAAGGCGACGATCGCCCCGCGCGAGTAGGTGAGCCCCGTGACGACGACCAGCAGCCACAGCGCGCCGAGCGCGGCCAGCCGCAGGCGCCCGCCGCGCGCCGCGTCGGCGGCGACCGCCAGCGCGACCGGCATGCCGAGGACGCAGACCAGCGCGAGCGCGTTCCAGTAGCCCAGCGGCTCGCGCAGGCGCGGCGACAGCGCGGTCCCGTCGGTCAGGCCCGGAAGCGCCTTGCCGGCCAGCGCGTCGAGCGCGACCGCGAGCGAGACGGCGAGCAGCCCGAGCGCGGCGCGGTCGACCGCCCGCGGCGCCCGCGCGCCGGCGGCCAGCGCGAGCACCACGACGAGCGCGTACGCCGCGGCGCGGTTCGTGGCCTGCCACGACAGGTCGGGCGTCACGCTCCACGCGAGCGACAGCCCGCACCAGCCGGCGAAGCCGGCCAGCAGCCCGACCGCGAGCCATCCTGCCCCGGACGCGCGCGGCACGAGCCGCCCCGCTCCCAGCGCGGCGGCCGCCACGCCGAGGGCGAGCAGCGCGAGGGCGGCCTGCAGCGGCGCCTCGTCGGCGAGATCGACGGCGCCGTGCGCGAAGGCCGCGTACGCGCACGCCGCGAACAGGGCCGCCAGCAGGGCCCGGCCCGCGAGATCGCGCTCCCCGCGCCCCCGCGGGCGCGCCGGCGCCTCGACGCGGTCGCCCGGCGGCGCCGGGATCTCCGCGAGGGCGGTCACTCGTGCTCCTTCTTCTTCATCTCGGCGATGTGGCGGTGCGTGAAGAAGGACGCCAGTGAGGCCGCGAGCGTGGCGACGACGCTGACCGACCACAGCTCCAGCACGATGTCCAGCGCCTTGCCCCCCGGCGTGACGGGGTTGGGCAGCTGCGAGGAGACGGTCGTCAGCTGCGCCGTCGTCCAGAACAGCGCGCCGGCCCACGTCGTGAAGCCCGTGTGCGGGTCGCCGCGCTCGAGCAGCCAGGCCCCCGTCGTGCCCCCGAGGTCGACGACGAAGGTCAGCGTGACCAGCCAGGCGATCCGGTTGCGCAGCAGCTCGTGCGGCCGCGAACCGCGCGGGTTGACGACCATCCCCATCTCGTGCGTGAGGCCCGAGCCCTTGTCCACGGCGCGGCATGATGGCGCACGTGCTCCGCGTCGCCGTGCACCCCGACGTCGCGGCGGGCGCGCCGCGCAGCGGTCACCGGCGCGTCTGGCGCCGCGTCCTCGAGGAGCTCGACGGGCGCGTTCACCTCGACGTCCGCCCGCCGGGCCGCCGCCTCGCCCGCCGTCCCGACGTGTGGCTGGCCGACGGTCATCGGCCGCTGCCCGCGGTCGCCGAGCCGCTCGTCGCCCAGGTCCACGAGCCGCCGCCGCAGGACGCGGCGGCCCGGGCGCTGCTCGATCCCGCCTTCCTCGCGACGCTCGAGCGCGCGGTGGGCGCGACGGCGCGCCGGGCCGACGTCGTCGTGAC
>DASXRF010000264.1:0-4546 GCA_036506755.1 Solirubrobacteraceae bacterium
GGGCTTGCCGTGCATGAAGGCCTCCTGGATGACCAGCGGCGAGTTCTCCCACCAGATCGAGGGAACGATCACCCAGTCGGCGGCCTCCATCAGCCCGGGCAGCTGGGCGTGCGTGTACTCGCCGACGAGCCTCACGCAGTCGCTGGTCTCGTCGAGCAGGCGGTGGAACCTGTCCTGGAACGCGTGCTCCTGGAAGTCGAGGTTCGCGCCGTGGACGCGCAGCCGCGGGCAGGGAGCCGACGGGCGCCGCCGGGCGCGGGCGAGCTCCCGCATCGCCTCGAGCAGGACGTCGACGCCCTTGTACGGGCTGAGCTGGCCGAAGAACGCGAGCCGGTCGCGGCGCCGGCGGCTCGGCGGCGGCGCGGGCTCCGAGGTCGTCGCCCGCCCGTACTCCTCGAGCATGACCTTGTCGGCGGGCAGCCCCCATTCGATGAAGCGCTCGCGCAGGAAGGCGCTCGGCGCGATGAAGAGGTCCACGGCGCCGAGCTGCGCCTGGATGAAGCGCTTGCGCAGGAAGAACGTCTGCGGCGAGATCGCCGGGAAGCACTCGTGGCACCGGCGCGGCGACGAGTGCGTGCACGGCTCGCCGTCCGCCGTCCGGATCATCTGGCCGTTGTTGTGGCAGATGGGCAGGAACTCGTGCAGCGTGTAGACGATGGGCACGTCGGGAAGCGTGTTGCGCACCTCCCGGACGAGGTCGAAGCCGAGGAAGAGCGTGTGCTGGAAGTGGACGACGTCCGGCTCCAGCGCCAGCAGGAACTCGCGGAAGTGCTTCGTGTAGAGCTCCTTGCTGTGCCGCATCGTCTGGTACAGCCAGTCGAAGTCGTAGCCGTCGCCGTAGGCGAAGTACTCGTCGCACGCCCCGTCGACCGGGCTGAAGTACGTCCCGGGATGCGGGCGGCCGGTGCGCGACAGCGGCGGGCCGCTGCGGGCCACGAAGACGGGCTCCCAGGTGCTGGACTCCCGGAGGGCGCGGTGCAGCTCGTAGGCGTAGGCCTCGGCGCCGCCGGGGCGCACCTTCGGGTGGTTGTGACAGACGAACAGCACCTTACGTCGCGGCATCCGGCCTCCTGAGCGGGTCGCGGAACAGCTGGAGCAGGGTGCGGCGCCGCCGCGGCGCTTGGACCCCGCCTCGCACCTCGAAGACCTCGGCCAGCGCCTGGGCACCGACCAGCCGGCCGTGCCGCCCGGCCGCGCGCCGCAGCGGCTCCATCTGCGCGCGGGCGCGCCGCCCCGGCGGCGTGAGGACGACGGCGTACGCGGCCCCCGCCGCCACGGCGGCCTCGAGCTGCCCGGCGTCCGGCTCGGGGATCCGCCAGACGGGGCGATCGGCGAGGTGGAGGGCCGGGGCGGCCGGACCGACCGCGACGACGCCCGCCTCGCCCGGGAGCAGCGCGTCGAGCCACGCGGAGACGGGCGGCGCGACGCCGGCGATGCCGACGTCCGCGGCGGGCCGGGCGGCGCCGAGGCCGGCGGGGCCGCCGCCGAGGGCGTAGATCCGGCAGGCGTCGGCGGCGTCGGCGACGAGGGCGCAATGCTCGTCGAGGTGGGCGCGCAGCTCGGCGTAGTGGTCGAGCCACCACAGCGCGCTCGCGGGGATCACGAGGAACTCCGCGCCGCGACCGCGCGCGCGCTCCAGGTGCGCGACCGCGTCGGCGCCGTCGGCGGGGTGAAAGCCGGCGAAGAGGCCGGTCTCGGTCTGCGGGAAGTGCCACGCCTCGCGGTCGCCGAGGTCGAGCAGCTGGTCGTCGCCCTTGCTGATCACGGCCACGCGGGCGTGCTCGGGGACGCTCGCACTGACCGTCTCGCGCACTCGGGCCACGACGCCCGCGTACCAGCGCCGGTGGGCGGCGAGCTCAGCCTGCTCGGCCATCGCGCTCCCCCAGCTCGAAGATGATGCAGCTCTCCTCCGCGACCACGGTCCGGCACGCGGTCCGCAGGTGCGCGGCCATCCCGTCGTAGAACTCCAGCCACCAGAACGCCGTGCGCGGGAAGACGAGGAAGCGCGCCCCGCGCGCCCGCATCGCCTCGAGCTCGCGCAGCGCCGCCGCGCTGTCGGCCGGGTGATGCCCCGCCCACTCGCCCTCCCCGGTGACCGGGAAGTGCCACGCCCGCCGTTCGCGGCCGAGCTCGACGAGGCGCTCGTCGCCGCGGCTGACGACCGCCACGCCCGCGTCGGCGGGGACGCGCTGCGCGACCGCGGTGCGTGTCCGCTGGACGGCGCGCTCGTACTCCGGATCGAGCCGCCGCTCGTAGGGTCGCCACGGCATTCCCCACTTCTCCTCGAAGCGCCGCTTGTTGTCCGCCAGCAGGCGCGCGTGCTCCCCCGTGGGGACCAGCGCGCCGAACGAGGCCTCGCCGAAGTGGTGTACGAAGACGTCCTCCGCGCAGGCGCAGCGCAGGCCGGCCTGCGCGGCGCGCCGCGCGTAGTCGTCGTCCTCGAGCATGCCCACCTCGAAGCGCTCGTCCAGCGGGCCGAGCCGCTCGTAGGTCTCGCGCCGCATGGCGAGGCAGAACATCGTCGGCGTCGCCAGCTCCCGCGTGCGACCGGCGAACCGGCCGGCGCGCCGCGCCGCGAAGGCGACGAGCTCGCCGTACGTGTGGTAGCCGGCCGCGATCTCGGCCTCGGTGCCGCAGCGGTTCGTCACCGCGCCCACGAGCCCGAGCGCGGGGTCCTCGAGGTGGCGCAGGAGGCCGTCGAGCCAGCCGGGCGTCACGACGGTGTCGTTGTTGAGCAGGACCAGGGCGTCGCCGCGCGCCGCGGCGAGGCCGTGGTTGTTCGCCGCCGCGAACCCGGTGTTGGCCGCGTTCCACAGCACGCGCAGGTGCACGTGCCGGCGCACGAGGTCGGCGAGGTAGTCGCGCGCCTCGTCGGAGGATCGGTTGTCGACGACGACGACCTCGTGTCCCGGCGTCGCGGTGTTGGCCAGCACGCTCTCGAGGCAGAGCTTGGTGAACAGCAGCTCGCCGAACGTGACGACGACGACGCTGGCCGGGATCCGCGCGCGCGGCGGCGCCAGCGCCGTGACCCGTCGCTCGGTGTCGGCCGGCAGACTCAGCGGCCGGCGTGCCACCGGCGTGAGCGCGAGGTCGACGGGCAGGGACCGCGCCCCGCGGCGTCCGAGCCCCAGGCCGTCGAGCATCGCCCCGAGGACGGTCTCGGCCTCGAAGTGCTCGCGGGCGATCGCGGCGGCGGCGGCGCGATGGCGCTCCGGGTCGCGCCCGACCTCCTCGACGGCCGCGACGGCGTCGTCGAGCGTGGCGAACGACAGCAGCCCCTCGCCCGTCGGCAGCGCGACGCCGAACCCGGTGTCCTGCGTGACGACCGGGCGTCCCGCCGCCAGGTACGTCGCGCTGCGGTCGCTGAACCAGCCGGTGCGCAGGCGGACGTTCTGGTCCTTGGCGACGGTCAGCTCGCCGCGCGACTCCTGCAGGTAGCGCCGGTAGCGGTCGGCGTCCTGCGAGACGCCCAGCCCGTCGACGACGGTCCAGCCGCGCTCGGCGAGCGTCGCCCGGTCGGCGTCCTCGCACGCACTCAGCGCGAGCTCGAAGGAGCCCGCGGCGCGCCGCGGGAGATCGAGGACCTTCGCCCACTCGTGATGCTTGCTCCACGTGTAGGTCTCGCCGCGCAGCCGCACGTCGCGCCAGTGCTGGCGCCAGTTGCCGACGGTGGTCCAGGCCTCGCGAGCCGGTGGCGACGACGTCCGCCACAGGTCCGTGACAACCGGCTGGCGCGTCGGCCGGAAGACGAAGCGCGAGGGGACCGGCAGCCCGCAGTCCGGCCGGCCGAGGTTCTCGGCGAACGTGAAGAACGCGACGTGGGGCTCGAGGAACGCGACGGTCTCGGGCACGCCGGCGTCCAGCTCGACCTGCAGCTGCACGGGATCGGTCTCCAGGTACACGAGCCGGCCCGTGTCGGCGAGCTCCGGCAGCGGCTGCGTGCCGCCGTGGAGGTTGACGATCAGCTCCGCGCCCTCGTACAGGCGCCGCAGCTCGCGCTCGCTCTTGCCGTAGTGGCGGCCGTCGTCGTGCAGCGCGAGGTACGCCCAGCGGTCGCCGAGCCCGAAGCGCCGCAGCGCCGAGTCGATGAAGCCGGCGGCCAGCGCCGCGCCGTCGTCGTCCGCGCGCGACATGAGCATCGACGGCGTGCGCGCGTGCGTCTCGACGTAGTGGGCCTCGTACCCGAGGCGCTCGAACCCGAGCAGGTAGTGCGCGATCTGCCAGACGACGCCGGCGACCGGCATCTTGGTCATCATCCCGAGCACGACGACGCGGGGCGCGCTCACCGGCCGCCTCCCGCGCGGGCTCGGGCCGCGCGCAGCGCGCGGCTGTCCGGGTACTGGCGCGCCTGTGCGAGGAGCCGGCGGGCCGCGAGGCCGTCGTGCGCTCGCAGCGCGTCGGTCGCCCGCCGCGCCAGCCGCCGGCCGATCTTGCGGCGGATGCGCAGCTCGTCGTCGCCCGACAGGCGCCGGGCGATCGCGATCGCGCTCGGGTAGTCGTCGCGATCCACCGCCGCCGCGGCCGCGGTCAGGCCGGGCGCCCGCGC
>DASXRF010000265.1:0-1935 GCA_036506755.1 Solirubrobacteraceae bacterium
GGCCCGTACAGCGCGCCGTGGATGTACACGCGGCCGGTGTCGCCGCCGCTGCTCAGCTCGGCGACAAAGGCGAGCACGTTGACGAAGATCAGCACCCGCGTGACCTCGACCCCGCCCGCGCTCACGTCCCGGATCGTGCGCACCTTGGTGCGCTGGCGCGAGCACTCGGGGCAGCGCATGCCGACGGGCGTCGGCGTCATGCAGTCCGGGCAGATCGGCCGGCCGCACGACGAGCACGAGACGCCCGTCTCGCGCGTCGGATGGCGATAGCAGGTGTCCATGTCGGCCGTGGGACGCTAGCAACGGAGCGATCCGGGACCGCTCAGCTGAGCCGTCCGCGCACCACCGGCTGGCGCGTGGGCACGCGCGAGCCGCCCTCCGGCTCGTCGGTGACGAGCACCGCGTCGGCGCCCTCGACGTCGCCGATCACCCCCACCGATCCGCGGCCCTCGCGATCCACGGTGAAGACCGCGTCGGGCTCGGGCGCGCGACCGTCGCGCTGCAGCCATACCTGGTAGACCCGCCCGTCCGGCGGCGGCGGCATGTGCGAGACGCGCACCTCGGCCTCGTCGCCCGAGCGCACGAGCTGCGCCGTCGCGCCCCGGCCCTTGCCCGCGTCGACGGCGAGCGCGACGACCTCCGTCTGCCCGCCCGAGCGCAGCGCGAGGCCGACGCCCACGCCGGCGAGGAGCAGCAGCGTGGCGGCCGCGGCGGCGAGCGCCGGGCGCACGCTCAGGACGCGCAGGCGGTCGCGCAGGCGCTCAGCCCGCGCGGGAGCCTCGCTGCGCCGGCGCTCCCGCGCCTCGGCCTCGACGATCGTCATCAGCCGCCGCTTGAGCTCGCGCGGCGGCCCGGCGGGCGGCGCCGCGAGCGGCAGGACGTCGGCGGCGACCCGCAGGCGCTCGACCTCGTTGCGGCATGCCGCGCACACGTCGAGGTGGGCGGCGAAGCGCCACGCCTCGTCCTCGTCGAGCGCGCCCAGCACCCAGGCGCCGGCGGCGTCGCGCAGCGCGTCGTGGTCGCTCATGGCATCGCCTCCGCCGGCCCGAGCTGCGAGCGCATCTTGGCCAGGCCCAGGCGCATCCGTCCCTTGACGGTACCGACGGGCGTCTCGAGCATCGCGGCGATCTCCGACTGGCTGAAGCCGCCGAAGTAGGCGAGCTCGATGACCCGCAGCTGCTCGGCCGGCAGCGTCTCCAGAGCAGAGCGCACCTCGCGCGCCTCGTCGCGGCGCGCCACCTCGACCTCGGTGCGCTCGGCCGCCGCGAAGCGCTCCTCGAGCCCCTCGTCGCTGGCCCGCCGGCGGTCGTGGACGGTGCCGCGCCGCAGCGCGTCGATGGCGCGGTTGTGGACGATGCCGAGGATCCACGTGCGCACCGAGCCGCGCGCCCGGTCGTAGCGGGCGTTGGCCCGCCAGAAGGCGAGGAACGCCTCCTGGACGACGTCCTCGGCCGTCGAGCGCGTTCCCACCATCCGGTAGGCGAGCGAGAAGGCCGCCGCGGCGTGGCGGTCGTAGAGCACCTCGAAGGCCGGCGCCTCGCCGCGGCGCACGAGCTGCATGAGCTCCTCGTCGGCGAGGGCGCGCACGGCGGAGCTGGACGATCGGCGCAGCGGCATCGCTCTCGAGGATCCCTAACGCGCGCACGGCGCGCTCGGATCAGTGGGACGGGCCCACTATCAGCGCGCGAGCCGGCGGGCCTCGCTGAAGACCTCGCGCAGCGCGCGCTCGGCGGCGTCGACCACGCCGCTCGGCCGCCGGCGCTGCGCGGCGCGATGGCGCGCGCGCAGCACGACGAGCGCGGCCCCGGCCGCCCCGCCGACGACGACGGCCGCCGCCGGGCGCGCCCAGTTGCGCGGGTCGCGCATGGACGACAGCTCCCAGCTCTCCAGCTCGTCGGCCGCGAGCTCTGTGATGCTCTGCAGCCGGGCCTCCAG
>DASXRF010000266.1:0-2460 GCA_036506755.1 Solirubrobacteraceae bacterium
CGTCGGCAGCCGTCATCCCGATCCGGCCGTCGCGCAGCTCGAGGCCGAGCTGACCGCGCTCGGCAACTATGTCGGCATCGGCGCCATGGGATTTGCGGGGACGTCGCTGGTGGTCGCCACCCACGTCGAGATCGCTTTCACCCACACCGGCGGCATGCCGGTCGGCCTCCACGCCTTTTGCCTCTCATCGCGGCGCGCCACCGCGCGCATCCACGCCGACGGCCGCGTCGAGTTCCGCAGCGACCCCCAGTGGTTCACCGACTACTACCGACGCGAAGGTCTGGAGTGAGCGCCACGCCCGCCCGCCTCGAGGACGTCCGCATGCGGGAGATAGACCTGACCACGCCGGTCAGCGAGGCCGCCATCGCCTCCCTGGAGCTCGGCGACGTCGTCTACGTCTCGGGCGTCCTCTACACCGCGCGCGAGGGTGTCTATCGCAACGTCGTCGATCGCGGCGTGCCGATGCCGCCGGGCGTCCGCGAGGCGACCAACGTCAACTTCCACTGCTCGCCGGCGGCGGCCGTGCGTCCCGACGGCACCTACGCGGTGGAGGCGGTGACCGCGACGGCGTCGTTCCGGTTCGGCAAGTCGATGAGCCGCTGGTTCGAGCGGTCGGGCGCGAAAGTCATCGTGGGCAAGGCCGGCCTCACCGAGCTCGCGTACCGCGAGTGGTTCGTCCCGCATGGCGCGATTTACCTGACCACCGTCGGCTACGGCATGGGCGCCGCTTACGGTCGCGGCATTCGTCGCGTGCGCGAGGTCCACTGGCTCGAGGAGCTCGGCATCGCACAGGCGATGTGGGTCCTCGAGGTCGAGCGGCTCGGGCCATTCCTCGTCGAGGGCGACCGCGCGGGCCACAGTCTCTTCGCCCTCGCTAATCGCGAGATCGATCTGCGGCTCGGCGAGGTCTACGCGGGCCTGCCTCCGTACGCGATGGGACGCTTCGGCGAGACGACCGCCCGCACCGACGAGGTCGTGTAGCCGTCACACCTGCAGCGCCCACAAGCGCGGGTGGTGGACCAGGCGTTCCCAGCGTGAGCCCAGCCAGCGGCGCTCGAGGCAGCCGAGCGCATGCGCGTCGAACAGCCGCTCCCATTGCTCGGCGCGTCGGAAGCCGGTCGCCGGCGCCATGGCGCCGTCATGGCGCAGGCGGTTGACCGGGCCGTCGAGCAGCCGCAGCCAGAACAGGTCGCGCCCGTCGCGCCACACCGATTCCACGACCAGCAGCCGCGCCCGGGTGATGCGTACCGCCTCGGCGAGCACGCGCTCAGGGTCCTCGCAGTGATGCAGCGTGAGCACGATCAGCGTGGTGTCGAACGCCATCGCCGGGAACGGCAGCCGTGCCCCGTCGGAGACGACGTAGAGACCCCCGGCGCGGCCGAAGCCGCCGACGTCGACCGAGCACACGCGCACGCCGACGCGACGACTGAGCGCGGCGCCGAGGTAGCCCTCGCCGGCGCCGACGTCCAGGACGCGCCGGCCCACGACGAGCGGCGCCAGCGCCGCCGCCTGGCCTTCGGCATAGCGGCGCAGGAGGAGGTCGAGCAGGCGCTTCAGCGGCTGGCGGGACGGGCGCGCCACGGCGAGCCGGGCGCCGCATCGGCGGGGCCGCGCCAGCGCTCTGCATAGCGCTCGGTGTCCCGGCCGAGCGTCCACAGTGCGAGCAGCCAGACGATGAAGAAGAACGTCCGCCATGGCCCGCGCGCGAGGAAGCGGCGCCCCGACGTCACCAGCGGCGCGCGGATCAGGATGCTGCGGCCGCGCCGCTTGAGCCGCTGCGCGAAGTCGAGGTCTTCCATGAGCGTGAGACGTCGATAGCCGCCCAGGGCCCGAAAGACCTCGGCGCGAACGAAGATCCCTTGGTCGCCATACCAGTTGCGCGTGAGGCGATAACGCACGCGGTTGACCAGGGTGATCGCCCGCAGGCTGAAGGCCGGCTCGGCGAAGCGATGCTCGAAGGCACCGCCGACGGCGCGCGGGTTTGCCAGCGCGGTCTCGATCCGCGCCAGCGCGTCGCTCGGGGGCACGGAGTCGGCGTGCAGAAAGAACAGGACCTCGCCGACGGCGACGGCCGCCCCCGCGTTCATGAGCGCGGCCCGCGTGGACTCTTCGGGCCAGAGCAGGCGCACCCTTTCCCCGGCCGCGCGTGTCGTACCCTCAGGATCGCCGGCGGCGGCCACGACGATCTCGACCCGGGAGCGGTGCTGAAGGCGCTCCAGCGCGTCGAGCGTGCGCGCCAGCGCGGCGGCGTCGTTGCGCGCGGGAATGACGATCGAGCACCACACGGCCATCGGCGCCACTCTACCGCGCGGCCGGGGCCGTGCGCCCGTGCGAGAATCGACGTACGGTGGGTGGGGGGGAGGTTCGCATGCAACGTCGCCTCGTCCTCGGCGCGCGAGCAATCGTCGCGGCCGGGCTCGCCGCGCTGGCGCTGGCCGGCGGCGCCGACGCGCAGCCGGC
>DASXRF010000267.1:0-10444 GCA_036506755.1 Solirubrobacteraceae bacterium
GGGAAGCGGGGCGAGGTCGCCCTGCCCGCCGGTCGCCAGCGCCGGCAGGGCGGGGAAGCGGTTGATCGCGTGGTGCTGCTGGCCGTGCTCGGCGAGCACGAGGCCGGGAACGTGCACGAGCCAGGGGCGCACCCGCGCGCCGGGGACGAGGACGGCGAGCGCGCGCGCCACGGCCGGCAGGGCGAGCTCGGCATCGTGGTTGCCCGGGACGACGTCCACCGCGAGGCCGCCGCGCGCCGCGCGCGCCAGCGCGGCGAACACCTGCGGGTGCGCTGCGGCGATCCGCTCGAGGCCCGCGACGGCCGCCGCCGCCCCCTGTCCGCTCGCTCCGGCGATGACCAGGTCGACGACGTCGCCGAGCAGCACGAGGCGCCGCGCGGGGCCGCCCGGGCGCGCGGCGGCGGCGAGATCGTCGACGAGCAGCGCGAGCGCCGCGTCGTCGTGGAAGGGGTCGGCCGGTCCTCCGTCGGCCATGTGCAGGTCCGACAGGAACGTCAGCTCCTGGCCGGCGCCGGTCACAGCATGCGGACGAGCTCGAGCACCACGATGATCGCGAAGAGCGCCAGCAGCGGGACGATGAGGCGGTCGGCGCGGTGCGGGGCGGGCTCGGACGCCGGCCCGGCCTCCGCGCGGCGCACCTCGCGCCACACGAGCAGGCTGACGAGCGCGACCGGGACGAGCGCGTCGAGGTTGGCGGGCAGCAGCCCGGCCTGGGCGAGCACGGCGATCATGACGCGAGCGCCCCCCGCCGCCAGGCGTCCAGCCCGGCGGCCGCGATGACGAGCACGACGAGAATCACCAGCGCCGCCGCGGGCGACCACAGCCCGCCGTAGGCGAGGCCGAGCGCGAGCAGCATGTCGAGCGCGATGCTCAGCGCGACGGCGAGCGTCGCGGTCGCCAGCACGTCGAACGGCCCGGCCAGGCGCAGCAGCGCCAGCCCCGGGCACACCAGCAGGAAGCCGAGCACGATCAGCGTGCGCGGCAGCGACTCGCCGCCGGCGGCCACCATCGCGCTGGCAACGCCGGCGGCGGCGATCAGCGCCGCGGGCCAGCGCAATTCACGTGGGATCATCCGTTCCTCCCTGCGATCGGCAGGTACTCGAAGACGCGCGCGTCGGGCTCGTCGATGACGGTCCGGAAGCGCGGCGAGCGGGCCAGCCCGTGCTCGAGCGCCGCCGCGCTGCCCCACCGCGCCGCGCCGAACAGGCGGTCGTACTCGATGAGGCTGCGGGTGACGATGACGAACGACGCAGGGTTGCCGTCGTGCTGGAGCCGGCGGCCGACCGCGGAGGCCAGCTCCGACTCGCTGCGCGGGTGCGGCGACGGCGGCAGGCGGTGGGCGACGAGCTGGAAGTCGATGTCGGTGTAGCGCTTGGACTGCCACGGGAGGTTGGGCCCGGGAGCCATCACCGCCGCGTTGGGCGGCGCCAGCGCGTAGAGCCGGTCGATCGCGTGGATCTCGTTCGGCGTGTAGAAGCTGACCCCGGCGTTGCCGTACCGCGCGACCGCGAAGCCGCCGACGAGCAGCGCGCTCGCCGCGGCGAGCACGAGCCCGCGGCGCAGCGCGGCGCCCTCCAGCAGCAGCGAGGCCGCGAAGAAGGCGGCGAAGGGCAGCGCGAACAGGTAGGACCGCATGAGGATCTCGCCGCCGTAGGCCTGCAGCAGCGGGAGCGCGAAGGGCACGAGCGCGAGCACGGCCAGGCTGCCGCCGCCGCGCCCGGCGCGCAGGCGCCGCACGCCGCCGGCGAGCGCGACCGCCCACAGCGCGCCCGTGAAGACGAGCCGCGCCCACACGACGAAGTGGTGGCCGCTGCTGCCGCCGACGCGCTCGCCGACGCCGCTGGAGACGTTGGCGCCCAGCGCGCCGATCTGGTCGGTCAGCTCGGAGAAGTTGCCCGACAGGTAGGCGTGGCTCAAATAGATGAGCCAGCCGACCACCATCACCGCGGTCAGCAGCGGGGTGCCGCGCGCCCACGAGCGCCCGAGCACGACGAGCGCGGTGACCGCGAGCAGCAGCGCGAACGGCGTGAGCTGGTGGCTGCTGATGATCGCCGCCGTGACGACGAGCGCGATGCCCATGAGCACCGCCCGCCGGCCGGGCGAGGCGTCGAGCCGCCCGGCGTCCGGCGCGCCCAGCGAGAGGCGCACGCGCGCGAGCCACGGCGCGACGAACCCGCGCGCCGGCCCACCGAACCAGGTCAGCAGGATCCCGAGCACGACCAGGTAGAGGAAGAGGTCCATGCCCTGCGGCGACATGTAGTCCTGGCCGACCCAGTTGCCCAGCGCGAAGACCCACAGCGTGCCGAGGACCAGACGCGCGTCGCGGGTCGCCGCGCGCACGATCAGGGCGAGCGCGGCGAGGTAGGCGACGTTGAGCACGACCGGCGTCCACGACGCCAGCTCGATCGGGCTGGCCAGGCCGGCCAGCCGCGTGACGAGCGCGAGCAGCGCGAAGAAGCCGGGCCAGTTGAAGTAGGCGTCGATGCCCGGGTCGATGACCCCGGTGGCGCCGATCGCGTCGGCGACGCCGGCATGCCGCCAGGCGACGTTGTAGCTGGGCGTCTGCTCGATGACCGCGATCGCGCCGTAGAGCGCGACGACCAGCGCGACGACGTACAGCGTGGCCAGCGCGATCCGCGGCCGCTCCGGCGCGAGCGACGCGCAGAAGCCCGCGACGAGCGCGCCGAGCGCGACCCATGCCCCGGCGGGCAGGCTGTTGATGAGCCCGATGTCGCCGACGGCCTCGGGCCGCACGTCGCCCAGCACCGCGAACCACAGCGCGACGGCGAGCGGCGCCAGCGCGGCGAGGGCGAGCGCGGGCAGGCTGCGGGCGGCGACGAGCGCGGCCATGCCGAGCGGCGGGCCGCCCAGCCGCTCGCCGGTGCGCGTGGGGGCGCCGGGCAGCTCGGGCGCGGGATCGAGCGTCTGGCGCCAGCGGGCGGCCGAGGAGCCCCCGAGCCCGTCGAGCGCGAGGTCGCCCGCCGCGGTGTGCACGCGCAGCTGGCGGGTGCCGAAGCGCCCGCGGCGCGTCTCGGCGCCGACGAGGGTCGAGCGCGGCAGCTCGAGCCAGCCGCCCTGGCCGACGAAGACCAGCCGCCGGCCGCTCAGCGCGAGCAGGCCGATGCCGGTGCCGCGCGCGAAGGCGTCGACGACCGCGAGGCGACCGGAGCTGCGCTGGTGGCAGGCGACGCCGATCACGCCGAGCTCCTCGTCGGAGGCCAGGCGCGCGCCGAGCTGGCGCGCCGGGCGGCGCAGCAGCAGCCGCCAGGCGAGCGGCAGCCGGCCCACGCCGTGCGGGACGGGGCCGAGCGGGCGCCGCCAGCGCCACGGCGGGCGCGCGGGCGCCGGAGCCGGCTCGACGGGGATCCGCGCCGGGCGCAGGCCCAGGAGCGCCCGCAGCCGCAGCGCCGAGCCGGTGCCGGCGATCGCCTGGACGAGCAGCCACGCCACGGCCACCGCGGTCAGGTGCCCGCCGCTCGCGGCGGCGGCGCCGGCGCCGATCGAGGCCAGCGAGATCGCCCAGCCGACGACGACCGCCTCGCGGAAGCGGCCCATCGCGCGGCACGTCGCGAAGTACGCGGCGGTCGCGGTGAGCGGGAAGACGGCGAGCACGAGGATTCGCAGCGGCCCGGCGCCCGCGGCGGCGTAGCCGTCGCCGAGCAGCGAGAGCACCGGGCCCGCCGCGACGAGGACGATGACGGTGCCGAGCGCGCCGACCGCGAGCGCGGTGCGCACGGCGCGGCGGACCGTCGCGTACGGCGCCTCGTCCTCCTGGGCGAGCTCGGCGAAGAGCGTCATCCCGACCTGGATCGGAACGATGTAGACGACCCAGGCCATCATCCAGGCGACGTACCAGGCGGCGTTGGCCTCGGGCGAGACGAGCTCGGTGACGAGGATCGGCAGGACCAGCCCGGGCGTGCGCTCGGCCAGCGTGAGGATCTGGTTGGGCAACCCGACGCGCAGCAGCTCGCGCGCGGGGCCGCGCTCGAGGCGCGGGCGCGGCGCATAGTCCGCCGCCCGGCGCAGCTGCACGATCCCGACGATCGCGCCGGCCAGGCCGGCCAGCAGCCACGGGGCGAAGATGGCGCGCGCGTCCTCGCGGCCGGCGACCGCGGCGATCGCCACGAGCCCGACGAGGGCGCCGGCCCCGAAGACGACGCCGCGCACGAGCGCCTGGTCGCCGCGGCGCAGCGCGGTCGCGGTCTGGTCGAGCAGGATCCCCAGGGTCCCGAACAGCGACGCGCCGGCGAACAGGACCGCGTAGAGCGGATCCGAGGCCACGACGCGCAGCTCGCCCGAGACGCCGGCCGCGACGAGCAGCAGCAGCGCCGCCGCGGCGACGCCGGCGACGACGGTCAGGCTGAACGCCGCGTCGAGCAGCGGGCCCGGACGCTTCCGATACGCGGGCAGGCGCGAGATGACCGCCGAGCCCAGCCCGAGCTGGGCGATCTGCGTGGCCAGCATCATCGCCGACACGGCCGCCGCGGCCAGCCCGACGGCGTTGCGGGCGAACAGGTGCGCGGCCGCGAGCCAGAACGCGAAGCCCAGGCCCATCGCCGCGACCTTCGCGGCGATCAGCGCAAGCGAGTTGGGGACGAGCGAGAGCCCCTGATCGCGCGTCCCGAACCTCATGAGCGCCCGGCCCTCCTGCGGGCGAACAGCTCCCCGCCGATCGCGACGTAGTTGAACAGCGTGAACATCGCGAAGTACGGCACCCAGAGCGGCTGCAGCCGCAGCAGGGCGATCAGCGCCCCGCGGACGCCCGCCGCGAGCGGCAGGCCCAGCAGCAGCTTGCCGCGGTGGCCGTGGCCGTCGACCATCCGGGCCAGCCCGCGCCCGTCGGCCAGCCACTGGCCGAGCGCGAAGGCGAACGTGTCGTCGAAGCGGTGCTCGACGATCGTGCGCTTGGAAACCCCGATCTTGGCTCCGGCCCGGCGCAGACGCCAGCGCAGGTCGATGTCCTCGCCCGACAGGAAGCGGGCGTCGAAGCCGTGGTCGAGCAGCGTCTGGCGCTCGAAGATCGTCGCCACGACGCCGAACCAGTTGCGGCTGCGCCCGGTCCGGTGGTGCCAGGCCAGGGCCCGGCCCCAGTAGCCCGGCCCGCCGACGCTGTGCAGGCCCGCCTGCAGCGCGGTGTAGCCGCCGGCCTTGAACTCCTCGAGCAGTCCGGCGAGCGCGCCGTCGTGCAGCACGACGTCGGCGTCGACCAGCGCCACGTAACGGGTGCGGGCGGCCACGGCTCCGAGTGCCCGCGCAGCCGGCAGCCCGCGTCCCTCGTCAGAGAGGACGCGGGCGCCGAGCGCGCGCGCCAGCCGAGCGGTCTCATCTCCCGACTGCCCGTCGACGACTATGTACTCGGCGGGCCCCGCCCGCCGGATCCCGCCCAGGCAGTCGTCAAGCAGGTGCTCGGCGTTGCGGGCGGGCACGACCACCGTCAGGTCGTGCAAGGCGATCTCGCTCCCGCGCGGGTCGGGCTCCTTGTCCCAGATCCGCGCGGGGAGTGCTTCCATGCTCACGCGCTTTCCTCCTTGGATGTCACTGTCAAGCCGGCCAGATAGCCGGCGGTGGTGATCGCGAGTCCGGTCACGATGGCGGCCGCGCGCGCCGCACCCGCGACGTCGGCGCGGCGCAGGGTGGCGCGCAGGGCGCGCGGCAGCGTCCTCAGCGCGTGCCGGCGCTCGCTGGCCAGCGCGTCCTGCCGGCCCACGCGCGCGGAGACGAGCGCCTTGGAGCGCCCCTCGGCCCAGCAGCGGCGCGCGTAGTAGCGCAGCGTCGTGCGCTCGGCGGTCACCACGTGGCGCACGGCCACCGCCGGGTCGTAGAGCAGCACGGCGGAGGGGTCGCGCTGCCTCAGCCGGATGCACAGCTCGGTCTCCTCGCAGCCGACCGGCTTGGTGCCCACGCGCCCGATGCCGGGCACGAAGCCGCCGGCGGCGACGAGCGCGGCGCGGCGGAAGGACATGTTGGCCCCGATCAGGTTGCGCACGGCGCTGGGGCTCTCGGGCAGCCCGCGGTACGTGCACCCGACGACCCAGTCGAACTCGGGGGCCAGGAACACCGGGCGCTCGCCCGGGAAGACCGGCTCCGCGGCGCCGCCGACACCGACGACCGCGGGATTCGCGTACGCGGCGACGAGGCGCTCCAGCCACTCGGGGGCCGGGACGGCGTCGTCGTCGAGGAACGCGACGATCTCGCCGGAGCTCGCGTGCAGCCCCGCGTTGCGCGCGCCCGACAGCCCGCGCCGGCCGTCGTTGGCCACGGCGACGACGAACGGCAGCTCGGCCCGGACGCGGGCCTCGAGCGCGGGCGCGTGGTCGCAGACGACGATGACCTCGCGCGGCGCCAGCGTCCCGCCGGCGGCCGCGCGCGCGGCCATGACGAGCGTGTCCCAGCGCTCCTCGGTCCAGGCGCAGATGACGACGGACGCGCCGGTCATCGCGCCTCCACGTCGTCGGCCACGACGACGAAGGCCTGGCTCTTGGTGTCGTTGCCGATCTGCAGGATGCCTACCCCGGCGGTGCCGAGGCTGGCCGTGGTCGTGGTGTAGACCTGGACGCCGTCGATGCGCACGGTCAGCGTGCTCGCGCCGGCGCCGGCCGTCGTGACGGCGACGTCGAGGCGCGCGAACGTCGCCGCGGGCAGCCGCCCGCTCGTCGCCGCCGTGATGCCGCTATGGCCGACGTAGATCTTCGTGTTGCCGTTCGGGCGGTAGAGCGTGAGCAGCCGGATGCCGGCCGGGTCGTACAGGCGCAGCAGCGGGACGTTGCCGCCGGCGGCGCCCTCGCCGTCGATCCGGAACGTGCCCGAGACGGTCACCGACGTCGGCGCGCCGGCCAGCGCCTTGCGGGCGTAGGCGAACGAGCCGGTTGTCGCGGTCGCCGACAGGCGGGCGGCGAACCCGCCGGCGGCGACCGTGCCCGACTCGACGGCGGCGGCGCCGTCGGCGCCGGTCAGCACGGCGGTCCACTGGCTGAAGTCGCCGGACTCGAAGCCGTCGAGGAACAGCGAGGGCGTGGACGCGACCGTCCAGGAGCGGCTCGCCGGCGTCGGGTCGACGTTGCCGGCGGCGTCGGTGGCCCGCACGCGGAAGGTGTGGTCGCGCGCCGACAGGCCCGAGTAGACGATCGGGGAGGTGCACGCGGCGAAGGCCGCGCCGTCGAGGCTGCAGGCGAACTTCACGCCCGGCTCGCTGGCCGAGAACGAGAACTGCGCCGACGTGGAGGCGGTGGTCCCGGCGGGGCCGGCCAGGATCGTCGTGTCCGGCGCGACGATGTCCGTGCCGTCGAGCGGGATCAGCGTGTGCCAGTAGCGATGGGTCTGGTCGTCGCCGGCGAGGACGGGCAGGCCGGTGGAGGCGTCGAGCGGCTGCTTGGGGGTGTCGACGTTGTTGATCTTCAGGTCGGTCGAGCTCTGGATGACCGCGGTGCCCGCCCCGGTGGGGAAGGCGATGGCGTCGAGGCTCGTCTTCTTCATGTAGATGGCCCCGCCGTTGCAGCACGGGCCCTCGCTGGCCAGGAGGTAGAGCTCGCGCCGGCCCTTGTCGATGGCGACCTGCGCGCGGGTCGGCGTGCCGTCGCTGACGCGCAGCGCGGTCGTCGAGTGCCACGCGCCGCCGTTGTCGAGCCACAGCAGCAGGATCTGCGGGTCGTTGGCGCGGTTCAGCGAGGTCTTGACCGCGGCGAAGACCTGGCCCGCGGGGTCGTTGCTGAGGGCCTTGAGGTTGATGTGGTCGTCGGCGAGCTCGATCCCGCTCAGCGCCGACTGCACCTGCCAGGCGCCGTCGGACTGGCCGTCGACGTGGGTGGCCCAGTAGTACGTGTCGGGCACGCCCGTGCCGTTCGGCGCCTGGTTGCTCCACATCACGCCGATGCGCCCGTTGAAGCTCACGATCGACGAGATGTCGTCGGCGCTGACGTTGGCCGGAGCGCCGGCGGGCAGGACGGACGGCGCCGCCCAGGTCGCCTGGTCGGTCGTGGAGTGGGCGACGTAGACCTGGGAGTTGTGCGTGTAGGTGATCCAGAGCTTGCCGGTGGAGTCGCGGGCGATCACCGCGACCTCGACGCCGTAGCTCGTCAGCGACGTCTGCGCGATCTCGAGGACGTACCTCTTGGCGGTGGCGTCGTAGCCGAAGCGCGAGTAGCGGACGGCTGCACTGGTGCTGGTGGCCTTGCTGCCGGCCGAGACGACCTGGAGGTGCGCGCCGTCCCAGACGACGTCCTGCCACGAGCCGTCGCGCGAGTCGACCACGGTGCCGGTCGTCGCCCAGCTGCCGTTGGCGCGCTTGTAGATCTCGAAGCTGCCGGTGGTGGCGTTGTACATGACCGCCCACCACGCGCCGTCGTTGAACCAGAGCTTGCTCTGGGGCTTCTCGCCCGTCGGGGCCGTCGCCGTGCCGCCCGTGCCCGAGTAGAGGGCCCCGGCCGCCCCGGTGTCGGCGCTTACCGGGGCAGCGGCGAGCATCGCCACGCCGAGGGTGAGCGCCAGGACAGCGGCGGTCAGGCGGCGCGCCGGCCTCATGCGAGGGCGGTCACCGAGGCGGGAGCGGAGATGGGCGGGGCGGCGACGTCGGGGATGAAGCGCTCGGCCAGGATCGTGCGCAGCACGCGGCGGCCGTCGCGCCAGGCGCTCAGGTTGGACTCGCCGTGCAGGCGGGGCGCCTCGAGGCTCGCGACCTCGCCGATGCGCATGCCCGACGCGATCGCGCGCAGGAGGATCTCCGCCTCGATCTCGAACCCGTCGCGGCGCAGGCCGAGCGCGGCGGCGCAGTCGCGCCGCATGCCGATCAGGCCGTAGCAGAAGTCGCTGAACTCGACGCCGTAGAGGACGTTGACCATCCGGCGCAGGACGTCATTGCCCAGCGCGCGGATCGGGCTCATGTCGGCGGTGCCGCCGCCGCGCAGGAAGCGCGAGCCCTTGACGAGGTCGTAGCCGCCGCTCGAGTCGCCGCCGCGGCGGTCGCGCAGGCTGGCGAGGCAGCGCCGGATCTCCGCCGGGTCCATGCTGCCGTCGGCGTCGATCATGACGACGAAGTCGCCGCGCGCGGCCGCGAAGCCGGCGCGGATGGCGACGCCCTTGCCGCGCCGCGGCTCGAGCACCACGCGCGCGTCGGGACGTGCGAGCTTGGCGGCCTCGACCGTACCGTCGGTCGACCGCCCGTCGACGACGATGACCTCGTCGACCTCCTCGGGCAGCCCGTCGAGGACCCAGCCGATGGAGCGCGCCTCGTTCATCGTCGGGATGACGACGCTGAGGCGGATTCCCGAGCGCGGGGTCCAGGCTCTATGCAGGTGGGAACGCCCCGCGCGGTCGCGCGCAGGCCTCGCAGCACCGGACAAGGTGAGACCTCCTTGTCTTCGTTCGTCCAGAGGCCGCTTGCGCGAACCCGCTGTCTTTTGGGCCTTCCGGGCCCCTCTTATCCGGGCCTATGACTCGGCCCAGGGAGAAAAGTACCCAGGGTGTTGCGCGCCTGTAAAGAGTCCTACGACGAACTCTGCAAGAAATACGCGAGAACTCGACAAATGTCGCAACCGCCTCCGCCGCTGCTGCCCTTACCTTGTGGCCGCTCCCGTGCCGGTCGATCTGCCCTACACCGTTCGCCGCTCGGCGCGCGCGCGGCGCGTTCGCGTCTCCGTCGACCCGCGCGCCGGGGTCGAGGTCGTCCTGCCCGCCCGCGCGCCGGCGCGGGCCGCGGCCGCTGCGGTCGCCGAGCTGCGGCCGTGGATCGAGCGGCGGCTGCGCGAGGCCGACGCGGTCCGCGCGCACCTGGCGGCGCGCGGCGACGCCGTGCCATACCTGGGCGCGGAGCTGCGCCTGGTCGCGCAGCCCGGGCGCATGCGCGTGCATCGCCGCGGCGACGAGCTGCTCGTGCCCGCGGGCGCCGAGCGCGCCGGAGCCCTCGAGCGCTGGTACCGCCGCGCCGCGCGCGAGGAGATCGCCCCGCGCGCCGACCGTGCGGCGGCCGCGATCGGCCGGCCCTATCGCTCGCTGACAATCCGCGCGCAGCGCACGCGCTGGGGCTCGTGCTCGTCGACCGGGGCCCTGAGCTTCAACTGGCGGCTGCTGCTCGCGCCCGAGGACGTCCTCGAGTACGTCGTCTGGCACGAGGCCTGCCACCTGGCCGTCCTCGACCACTCGCCGCGCTTCTGGGCGCTGGTCGAGCGCCACCTCCCCGGCTATCGCGAGCCGCGCGCGTGGCTGCGCCGCCACGGGGCGACGCTCGTGCTGTGAGGGCGGGGGTCCTCGGCCATGTCGAGTGGGTCGACTTCGCCGTCGTCGACCGCCTGCCCCAGCGCGGCGCGATCCTCCACGCTCGCGAGCACTTCGCCGATGTGGGCGGCGGAGGGGCGGTGGCCGCGGTGCAGATGCGCCGGCTGGTCGGCGCGGCGACGTTCCTGACCGCGGTCGGCGACGACGGCTTCGGCGCGGTCGCGAGCGCGCGGCTGCG
>DASXRF010000268.1:0-5318 GCA_036506755.1 Solirubrobacteraceae bacterium
GGCGTCGCGTGGACGTCCTGAAGGCTCGGGACGGTCGCGCCCACGACGGCGATGCGTCCGCGCAGGAGCGCCGGATCGACGTGGCCGGCGAGCAGGTCGGAGAAGCGGACGGTGGGCACCGTGCCCGGCGGGCCCGCGTAGCGGATCCAGGCCCCGCCGCCCCCGAACGCGCCGCGCCGGACCGTCCGCCCGGCCCGGCGGGCGGCGGCGACCGCGATGCTCGGGAGGCCGTCGACCGCGAACGGGACGCGGTCGATGACCCCGCCGGAGCCGACGGGCAGGGCACTGGCCGCCGCGACGGCACCCACGCGGGCGAGGTTGTCGTCGCCGCCGAGCACGGCGGTGCGCCCGTGGTCGATCTCGGTCGTCGCGAGCACGGCGCCGTGCGCGCGGCCGATCGCCCGGAACAGGGCGAGGTCCTCGGCGGGCCGGGTCGGCTCGGTGAACTGGACGTCGTAGACGATGTCGCGCGCCCCGGCTGCCCGCAGGCGATCGATCGCCCGAGCGTGGCGCGAGCGCGGAAGCGGCCAGCTGTGGCGAAGCGCCTGGAAGCTCGCCTCGTCGATGGCGACCACGACGACGTCGCGGGGCGGCCGGGGGCGCTGCATCCGCGTGCGGACGCCGATCGTCTCCTGCTCGGGTGCGGCCAGCGCGCCGGTGAGCTGCAGGGCGACGGCGACCGCAGCGGCGAAGAGCCCGGCGGCGCGCAGCGCGCCGCGCCCCGGCCGGCCGGGCGCCCGCTTGGCGCTCATCGCGCGGCGCGGGCGAGGTAGCTGTGACCGCGACGGACGAGGACGCGGCGGTGGCGGCGCTTGTCGTACACCGAGACGGCGCCCTCGACGACGCGCGTGAGCGTCCCGTCGCAGCGGTCCTGGGTGACCCAGACGGTCCCGCGCAGCGTGCCCGCCGCGTAGCGGCCGTCGGCGCGGAAGCGGCCGCCCCGGTCACGGCCCCAGAGCTGGCGGACGACTCGGTCGCGGTCGCTGTGGCCGGCCGCCCGCGCGACGCGCGCGCCCGAGGCCGAGGCCGAGGCGCCGCGGCAGCGGCCGAAGTCGCCGCCGACAAGCGTCACGACGGTGAGCGGGGTGCGACCGCCGAGCTGGCTGACGCGGAAGACCCCCTTCGAGAAGACCCCCGCCTGCAGCGTGCCGGCGGCGTCGCGGACGCTCACGAGCCGGACGGCGCCCTGGCGCGCGTCGATCGTGGTGCCCAGCGGGACGGCGTCGCCTGCGCGCAGCGTCACGTAGGCGCCGCTGCCCGGCTCGCGCACCCTGACGTTGCCGGACGCCGGCGCCAGGCCGACCGACTTCCCGGCGATCGGCTGCTCGCGCGCCGGCGTCGCACGCGCGCCGTCGCCGGCTTCATCGGCCGCGGCGTCGGGCGCGGGCGCGGGGTCCGTGCCGTCGGATCCGCCGGCCAGCGCGTTGCTTGCGCGGCCGAGCGGCGAGGAGCCCGTCCACTCGAACGCGCCGATGTCGGGCGCGGCGCCGAGCGCCCGCGGGTTGCCGTCGGGGTCGGCGTCGCCGAGCAGTGCGCCGGTCGCTCCGGCGTCGATCGTGGGCGACTCGGCGAGCGGCCGGTAATCGCCGTCGGCGGCGTCGGCGAAGCGCGGATCGGCGCTCTGGTTGCCCGGCCCGTCCTTGTACCCGAACGAGGCGCTCGGGCGGAAGTTCGAGTACTCGACGGTCAGGGGCGCGCCGTTGGCCGACGCCTGCAGGTCGTGCGAGTCGCCGCGCGCGACGACGTTGCGCAGCCGCGCCTCGCCGCGCGTCACCTGCGAGACGACGCCGTCGGCGCCGTCGCCGTCACCGACCGCCGTCACGTTGATCACGTCGACCGGGCCCGAGGGCGTGGTGCCGTCCTTGAGCACGAGCGCGCGGCCGTCCCCGCCGAGGGCGCGTGCCACCGAGTCGCGCAGGATCGTGCCGTCGGGGCTGCCGGCGAGCTTGGCGCCGTCGCCGGACTTCGAGACGAGCACGACGTCGTCCCCGGTGCCGCCCTGCAGCGTGAGCGCATCCTGCTGCGACCCGGCGGCGGAGATGAGGACGTGGCGCAGCGTCGTCTCGCCCCGGAGGGTCAGCGCCGCCGTGTCGCTGTTGCTCAGCAGGCGCGGGCGCGCCTGGCCGGCGACGCCGTGCACGGTGAGCGGGGTCGAGGTGGCGATCGGCGAGATCGCGTACTCGCCGGGCTCGATGACGACCTCGTCAGCGGCGGCCGCGCCGGTGATCGCCCAGTCGATCCGGCAGGGCGCGAGCGCCGAGCACGTGCCCAGCGTGTCGGCGCTGCCGGCCGAGGCGAAGCGCTGGGCCGCCGGAGCGGTGGCCGGGGCGGCGAGCGCGGCGAGCGCGGCGGCGAGCGCCGCCGCGACGGCCGGCCGCGCAGCACGGATGACGGTCCGAGGCAAAGCCCACGCTGGATCGGCAGACACGGTCGCGCACGTGCGCTCGCCGTGGCGATCTCTGGACGGATGAACGGGCGGGGAGGCCCGTCACTCCACGACGAGGCCGTGGCGCATCGTGTTCTCGGTGATGACCCGCGGCTCGACGAAGGACAGCAGGTAGTCCGGTCCGCCGGCCTTCGTGCCGGTGCCGGAGATGCGGTTGCCGCCGAACGGCTGGCGGGCGACCATCGCGCCCGTGATGGCGCGGTTGACGTAGAGGTTGCCGACCGGCAGGCGGGCGGCGACCTCGTCGACCGTGCGGGGGTTGCGCGAGAACAGGCCGCCGGTCAGCGCAAAGCGCAGCTCGTCGACGCGCGCGATCGCCTCGTCGAGGTCGCGGGCGCCCTCGACGGTGAGCAGCGGGCCGAAGACCTCCTCGCGCAGGACCGGTGAGGCGGGGTCGAGGTCGGCGGCGAGCGTCGGGGCGCAGAACCAGCCGACGGTCGGGACGGCGCCGCCGGCCGCCTGCGCGGCGAGGCGCCCGTCGCGCCTCGCGATCTGCGTGTAGCGGTCGACGCGCTCTTGCGCGGCGCGCTCGATCACCGGGGGCACGTCGATGCCGAACTCGCCGGCCTGGCCGACCTCGAGCACGGCCACCGCGCCGGCCAGGCGCTCGACGAGCGTGTCGTGGATCGCCTCGTGCACGATGACCCGGGCGGCGGCCGAGCACTTCTGCCCCGCGTAGCCGAAGGCCGACTGCACGATTCCCGGGACGGCCTCGTCGAGGTCGGCGTCGGAGTCGACGAGCACGCAGTTCTTGCCGCCCATCTCGGCGACGACGCGCTTGAGGTGGCGCTGGTCCTCCGGGGTCTCGCCCGCCGCGCGCAGGATGTCCAGCCCGACCGGCGCCGAGCCGGTGAAGGCGATCAGGTGCACGAGCGGATGGCGGACGAGCGCGGCGCCGGCGTCGCCCTCGCCGGGGAGCAACGCGAGCGCATCGGCGGGCACGCCGCCGCCCTCGCGCAGCGCGCGGACGACGACCAGCCCGCAGCCGGGCGCCTGCTCGGCCGGCTTGAGGACCGCGGTGTTGCCGGTGACGAGCGCCGCGGTGACCATGCCCATGGGGATGGCCACCGGGAAGTTCCACGGCGCGATCACTCCGCACACGCCGCGCGGGAAGTAGCGCATCTCGTTGCGCTCGCCGGGCACCTGCAGCAGCGGCCGGCCGGCGTCGAGCGCCAGCGCGCCGCGCGCGTAGAACTCGAGGAAGTCGATCGCCTCGCAGACGTCGGCGTCCGCCTCGGCCCAGGGCTTGGCGCACTCGCGGACCTCGAGGGCGGCGACCTCGGCCCGGCGCCCGCGCAGCCACGCCGCCGCGCCGATCAGGGCGGCCGCCCGGTCGGCGGCGCCGCGCCGCGCCCAGCCGGCGAACGCGCCGGCGGCGGTGCGAACGGCGGCGTCGACCTCGGCGGCGGTCGCGCTTGCGGCGAGGGCGACGACGCGGTCGGGGTCCCCGGGGTCGGTCGAGACGATGTCCTCGCCGTGGCGCGCGTCGGCGCCGACGAGGACGGGCACGCGCAGCGGCAGCCTGGGCTCGAGCGCGGCCAGGGCGTCGAGCAGTCGCCGGCGCTCGGACGCGCGGCGCAGCTCGAGGATCGGCTCGTTGGCGAAGGGGGGGAGGGTGCCGCTCACGGCGCTGCGAGCAGCCGCTCGAGCGGCACGCCGCGCGCCTGCTCGTGGAGGAAGGACTCGTTGGACGTGTTCTCGAGGAGCCGCCGGACGAGGTAGGCCATGCCGGCGACGAGGTCGCCCACCGGGCAGTAGGTGCGCACGCGGAAGCCCTGGACGGCGAGGGCGTGCTGGAGGTCGTCGCCCAGGCCGCGCAGGACCTGGAGCTCGAGGTCGCGGTCGTCGTAGCCCGTGCGGCGGTTGGCGGCGATCGCGTGCGCCACCGAGCGCAGGTTGTGGCTGGCGACCGCCACGCGGACGAGCGGGCGGGCGTCGAGCAGGCGGACGGTCAGCGCCTCGAAGTTGCGGTCGCAGTCGGCCTTGACGTCGAAGACGGGCGTCGGCCAGCCGTGCTGGCGCGCCTCGACGATCTCGTGATCCCAGTAGGCGCCCTTGACGAGGCGCACGACGAGCGGGGTGGCGCGCGGCGTCGCGCGGGCCCAGTCGAGCAGGCGGTCGAGCAGCTCGCCGCTGTCGCGCAGGTACGCCTGCAGGACGACGCCGGCGCTCGGCGCCGCGCGGAACTCGTCCTCCGCGAGCAACTCGAGGACGAGCTCGGCGATCGCCTCGCGCGAGTCGAGCGACTCCATGTCGATGTGCAGGTGCGCGTCGACCTCGGCGGCCAGGCGCAGCAGCCGGCGCAGTCGCGTGGCGGCGTCGCGCTTGCCGCGCTCGGGGGCGTCGGGGCGCAGCAGCGGCGTGAGCGCGCTCACCTTCACCGAGAGGTTCGCGCGGGGGAGGCGGCCGTTGGCGTCCTGCTCGAGCGCCGGCCGGGCGGGCAGGCGTGCGTAGATCTCGGCGAGCGAGGTCAGCGCGTCGGCGCAGCGCTGGGCGTAGCGGTCGGCCTCGGCGGCGGTGACCGTCGCCTCGCCCAGCAGGTCGACGGAGGTCGCCACGCCGTCGTGCCAGAGGTCGCGCAGGACGCGCTCGGCGCCGCGCGGCGTCTCGGCGACGATGAACCGGTGCGCCATGTGGCGCACGCCGGCGGCCGACGCGGCGCCCAGGGCCTTTCGGCCGGCGCGGCTGTCGGCCATCCGCATCGCGACGGCGAGTGGGGGCGGCCGGGTCTCGACCTCCTCGAGGAAGCCGGTCAGGTGCGCGGCGAGGTCGTCGAGCGAGCGGCACGCGGGGGCGACGTCGACGAAGCGGAACAGCGCCGCCCGCAGCTCGTCGTCCTGGGCGGCGAGATCCATCGCCTTGGCATCGAGCG
>DASXRF010000269.1:0-1721 GCA_036506755.1 Solirubrobacteraceae bacterium
GTGCCGACGCCGCCCATGCGGCGCTTCGTCTCGCCCTCGACGTCGCGCAGCCCCTTCTTGATCCCGGTCGCGTCGAGCTCGGTGTCGACGACGGCGGTGCCGATCTTGCCGGCCAACCTACTTCGCCCCCTTCAGCTCGCCGGTCAGCCCGGGCAGGCGCGCGAGCTCGGCGACGGACAGGCGCGCGCCGCGCGCGGGCCCGTCCTCGGCCTGCGCCCGGGCCGGGCGCTCGATCGTCAGCGGCTCCGGCAGCTTCGTCCGCCGCTCCGCGTGCACGCGCAGGAAGGCGATCAGCTGCGCGTGCAGCAGCTCGACCGCCGTCGCCTGCAGCTCGAGCTCGAGCGGCCAGCGCTCGTCGGCGGCCTCGACGAGCGCGTGGAACATCTCGCCGTCGAGCGCGAGCACGTCCTGCGGCGCGATCCCGGTCAGCACGCTCACGCGCGCTACGACCTCCCGCCAGCCACCGCCCCGAGTTGATCTTCCACTGCCGGGCCGGGAGGAGGGCGCGCGTCGTCGGCCCCCTCGTCACCGCTGGCGGCCGGTCGCGGGAGCTCGCCGAGCGCGATCTTGCGCGCGTCCTCGTCGCCGGCGATGATCCGGCGCGCCAGCGCCACGTCCTCGGCCTGCGCCGAGACGTCCTCCAGCGTCGGCAGCCACTCGTCGAGCGGCTGCTCGATCCCGAGCGCGTGATGGACGACCCAGGCGATCTCGCGGATCGTCTCCGGCATCATCTTGCCCTCGTGCGCGTCCTCGAACGCGACCAGGGTCGCCGGGCGCGAGGCGTTCACGATCGTCGCCTCACCGTCGCGGCTGATGACCGCTACTTCCAGGCGCGGCATATGTCAGCCCTCCTACGCGGTCGCCCGCTCGCGCTTGCCGCCGCCCTTCGCCTCCGCCTCCTCCGCGAGCACCGTCCCGATGCCGAAGCCGGGCAGGTCGGACACGATCTGCCAGCTCGTCGCCGAGGCGAGCACGCCGAACTCCATCGACAGGCGCACGGCGTCGGTGCGCAGCAGCGCGAACTCGAGGTCGCCCTGCAGCTGCACCCTCGGGAAGCCGAAGCGGAACGTCGACGCGCCGTCGACGCCGTCGATCAGCATCGCGCGCACGTCGGTCCCGCCGGGCGCGGGCGGGGTGTAGGTGTAGGGCGCTGCCGCGCCCACGAAGCTGCCGCCCCGGAAGGCGAGCAGCAGCGACGCGCGGTCGAACTCCAAGAGCTCGAACTCGATCGTCTTCGGCTCGCTCGTGATCAGGATCCGCACCGGCTCCGCCGCCTGCCAGGCGGTGATCTCCTCCTGGTCGCGGCTGAACGTGAACGAGCAGCCGTCCTCGCCGACGTAGCCGACGTCCTCCCAGGGCGCGATCGGCGCGGCGAGGTCGACGGGCAGCGCCGTCCCCTCCGGCGCGACCCAGACCGCGCCGGTACCGGCGACGGTCACATGTAGCGGTTCGAGGGCCATCGGACCTCCTTCAGGTCGTAGCGGCGAGGACTGTCGCCGCCGGTTTCGCCACGGTCACCGTGACCGTGACGTCGAGCAGGTAACGCGGGCGCGGCTGGTCGTAGGTGTCGTCGGGCAGCCAGCGCAGCGCCCCGAAGCGCACGGCCGAGACCACGCCCTCGGGACGGACCTGCCCCTCGAGCGCGGCCAGCTCGGCGCGCGCGGTCGCCGCCAGCTCGTGCGCGGCCGCCTTCGGGCCGCCGTAGGCGTCGAGCTGGAGCT
>DASXRF010000270.1:0-16789 GCA_036506755.1 Solirubrobacteraceae bacterium
TCGCGAGGTTGCCGGCGATGCCGAGCAGGACGACCACCGGGCGCGGCCGGCGCAGCAGGAGCGGGCCGTAGAGCAGCTGGAACGCGCCGGCCACGAGGAAGAATGCGCCGTAGGCCCACCAGTCGCGCCAGTGCGACTGCATGTACGCGATGTGCACGTAGCCGGCGCCGGCCGACAGCATCGCGGCCGCCGGGGCCACGTACCACGCGACCGACCGCGCGCGAGCCGCCGTCCCGCGAGGCGATGCGACGGGGAGTCCTGGCACGGCTCAGCGCCGCTTGCGCGTGCGCCGGGTGGGCTTGCGCTTCGTGGGCTTGCGCTTCGTGGGCTTGCGGGCGGCGGGCTTGCACCTGACGACCTTCTTCGTCTTCTTCCTCTTCGCCTTGCCGCGCGCGGCCTTGCGGGAGGCCGGCTTGCAGACCTTGCGCTTCTTCTTCGGCTTGCGCGTGAACTTGCCGGTGCTCGGACTCTTGGGTGCCGGCGTCCTCGGTGGCGTGCTCGGCGCCGCGCCGTTCGAACCCGAGCTCCGGTCGCGGTCGTCGCCATCGTGGCGCGGGCGCGTGAACAGCGCCGCGGCCGGCAGGTTCTTGCACGGATCCGCGCGGACGGGGTGGTGAAGGCCGCCGTCGTCGCCCACCTGGAACTGGGCCATCATGTCGTGGTCCTCGTGGACCAGGTTGTGGCAGTGCATCATGTACTTGCCGCGCTGGTGCTCGAAGCGCATGATCACGCGGACCTTCTCGCCCTCGCCGACGTAGACGACGTCCTTGGGCCCGAGCTCGTGGGGCAGCGGCGGCCGGCCGTTGCGGTCGAGCACCTTGAAGTCGACGAGGTGGATGTGCACCGGGTGGAACCACCCGTTCGAGGTGTTCTCCAGCTCCCAGATCTCGACGTCCTCGAACCCCGGGTTGGCGACGACGAACTCATAGTCGCTGTTGACCACGTCCTCCCAGGTCGTCCCGTTGATCGTCCAGCGCCCGCCGGTGCGCTCGAAGCGGAAGTTGCGGGTCCGCGCCGCGTCGGCCTCGGTGAGCCCCATGACGTTCATGTTCGGATTGAGG
Organism: Solirubrobacteraceae bacterium; assembly: GCA_036506755.1. GTDB lineage: Bacteria > Actinomycetota > Thermoleophilia > Solirubrobacterales > Solirubrobacteraceae > DASXRF01. The sequence goes on from DASXRF010000270.1 coordinate 1,062, forward strand.
TCGCGCGGCACCTCGTTGCCGGCCCGGCTCGACACCCCGGCGCCGACCTCGAACGCCATCACGACGCCGGTGGTCTCGAAGTCGATGTTGTTGGCGGGCCCGAGGTTCCTGAGCACGACGCGCTGGCCCGGCCGGTACCTGGCGAAGTCGATGACGACCTCGTAGCGCTCGGCCATGCCGATGCGGAAGTTGGCGACGGGCTGCGGGTGCGGCATGAGGCCGCCGTCGGTGCCGATGATCGTCACGGGCTCGCCCGTGTCCAGCGCGAGGTCGTACGAGCGCGAGACCGAGGCGTTGAGCACCCGGAACCGGTACTTGCGCGGCTCGACCTGCATGAGCGGCCACGGCCTGCCGTTGACGAGGATGACGTCGCCGAAGATCCCCGACTCGCTGTTGTTGTCGATGACCAGGTCGCCGTTGGACTGGAACATCGCGTCCTTGAGGATCAGCGGGACGTCGTACTGGCCGTGCGGGATGGGCAGCGCGAGCTCGACCGGGTCGTGGAGGATGTACTGCGCCGCCAGGCCCATGTAGGCGTTCTCGGCGGTGATGTGGACGCCGTGGTCGTGGTACCAGAGCGTCCGCGCGTCCTGGATGTTCGGGTAGTGGTAGTCCTTGTACTGCCCGGGGTTCGTGATGTCGCTGGCGTAGCCGTCGTACTCGGGCAGCGAGCACGACCCGTGCAGGTGGGTCGAAGTCCAGACGTTGTAGCGCAGCTGCGGATGGACGCTCGGCAGGCTGTTCGTCTGGCGCACGACCGCCTGCTGGCCCCGGCGGGTCATGATCGTCGGGCCGGGCGTGATGCCGTTGTAGCCCCAGATCGTCGTCTGCAGGCCCGGCAGGATCTCGACCCTCGCCTGCTGCTGGACGATGTCGAAGTACGCGGTGTCTGCGTCCTCGAAGACCGGCTGCAGCACCGGCGGCGCGACGAAGGGCACCGTGAACGGCTGGGGCAGCCGGCTGGCCGGTAACCGGTTGCTGACCGCCAGCTCGGTCCGCGCGACCCGCTCGAGCGGCAGCGCGAGCGCGGCGCTGCTGAAGAGCCCCAGTTTCAGGAGGTCACGCCGGCTGAGTGCCACGCGCCAACGATCTCCTGTGCGCGGCCGCGCGGAAATCAGCAGTTCTCGCGCGTGCCATTGCGAGTTCGGCCTCGCTGCGAGCCCTGCCGGCGGCATCCGCGCGAACGTGCGCAGAACGGCGCCGCGGCGGAATTTCCCTGCTGTTCGGCGGTTTTCAGGTCGCGCGCAGTGCGGCGCGCGGTTGCGAGAAGCAGCGCACCCTGATGCGAAGTCGCGCCGGCGGCGTCACGATGCGCCGGCGAACGGTGCGGAACTCCGCGCCGCGCCTGCTCCGGCAGCGGACCGTGAGCAGCGCCTTGCCGGCGCCCGTCGCGCGCATGTCGAGCGCCCAGTCGCCGGCGCGACGAACGACGGTCGTGCGCAGCCGCGGTGGCCCGTCGGCGCTTGACGGCACGTTGCAGGCGACGTCGGCGCACAGGAAGCGGCTCTGGTCGACCGTCCACCAGCCGAGGGGGCGGCCGGGCGGCGACCAGTAGTCGTCGTTGCCATAGTCGAAGAAGCCCTCGGACGGCGTCAGGCCGATCCGCGGGGCGGCCCCCACGCACATCGTGTCTTCGTACGCGTCGCCGCAGTGCGCGCCGTCGACGGCGTGCGGCGCGCCTGCCCGGAGGGCCCCGAGCGTGTGGCCGATCTCGTGGCGGACCGCGGTCGAGTTGCAGAAGCCCGTGCGCTGGCGGAAGACGACCGCGACGTTGCCGCCGAAGTTGCTGCGGTTGGTGTCGGGGTTGCGGTCGGTGTCGGGCTCCATCGTCGCCTGCCCGCAGGCGTCCTTGGGCGCCGGCGCGTCGAGCCACACCACGTAGTTGCGGGTGTTCTGGCGCAGCGCCTCCAGAGTGTCGGCCGTCTTCGCGGTGGGCATCCCGTTGGCGTCCAACGCACGTGCGACCGCGTCGAGGGCGCCCGCCGGCGCCTGCGCGAGGTCGCGGAGCGCCGCCGTGCTCTCGGCCAGGCGCAGGACGGTGATGTCGAGGAACTGCGGGCCGCAGCCGGTTCCCATGTCGAAGCGGATCGCGCGGCCGTAGAGCTTCTCGAGCAGGGCGGAGGCCTGGAACGCGTCGGTCTGGATCGCGCTGGCGCGAGCGGCGAAGCGGTCGATGCCGTCGGCCGCCAGCGCGTAGACCGCGTGGAAGCGCCAGGCTCCGTTGTCGCGCTCGTGCCTGGTGTCGTCGGCCGACCGCGCAGTGCCGCACCAACGGTCGGGCAGGCTGGCCAGCACCGTGGCCGACGTCGCGTGAGCTCGCGTGCGCGCATCGAGCGTGCGCCCCGCGGCGCCGCCCTCGGGCTCACGGGCCTCCCTGCCATGCCCGCCGATGTCGCGGCCGTCGGGGCCCAGAGCGCGCACGCGGTCGCGCCCGCGGTTCTCCTGTTCGGGGTCGCGAACCTCCGACTCGCCTGCACGGACGTCGCGTTGCTCGCCGCCGGAGCCGTGACCCGTGTCGGAGCGAGCGGCCGCGGCAGGCGTCAGCGCGCACAGCACAAGGGCGGCGGCGATGATGCGCTGCCGGGTGAGGCGCGCGAGGATGCGGCCGCACGTGTCGGCATTTCGCTGCATGCGTGTCATCACTACGGGACCCGACGCCGAAAATCACGGGTCGTAGGCCCAATGTCGGGGTTCGGGGCGGCGACGCTAGAGGGTGCCGACGAACGCGTGCGAGCGACTGGCCACGTTGGATCCGCCGGTTCCGTAGCCGCAGGAGAACCCGACCCTGCGGCCGTTGACCTTGCGGAACGGCGCGTGGGCCAGGAAGCACTGCCACGGTCGCGTCGGCTGACCGCGGTCGTAGCGGCGCGCGACCCGTCTGGCCGTCGCGCACGTCGTGCCCCGCAGGACGACGATGTGCGTCGTCGCGCCAGAGAACCGGATCGTGCCGCAGTCGGGGTACCGGCGCGCGTCGGCAACGGTCGCGAGGGTTACGGCAGCCGCGGCGCCGACGGCGAGGGCGAGTGACGCGCGCACCCGCCAAGTATCGCCCGATAGCCTCGCCCCGTGACGACCGAGGTCGAGACGCTGGTCGCACGCGCCACGGTGGTCGCGCAGCGCGCGCGTCGGACGATCCTCGGCATCGCCGGCCCGCCGGGCGGCGGCAAGTCGACGCTCGCGCAGGCCGTCGTCGCCGCGGTCGGCAGCGCCGCCGTCCTCGTGCCCATGGACGGCTTCCACCTCGCCCAGGCCGAGCTCGTGCGGCTCGGCCGGCGCGACCGCATTGGCGCACCCGACACCTTCGACGCGCTCGGTTACATCGCACTGCTCCGACGGCTGCGCGAGCGCACCGAGGACGTCGTGTACGCACCGGCGTTCCGGCGCGAGATCGAGGAGCCTATCGCCGGCGCGATCGCCGTCCCGCGCGCGACACGCCTCGTCGTCACCGAGGGCAACTACCTGCTCGTCCCTGACGAGCCGTGGGCCGGCGTCCGGGCGCTCCTCGACGAGTGCTGGTACGCCGACCTCGACGAGCCCACGCGGTTGCGCTGGCTCATCCAGCGTCACATCGACCACGGCAAGACGCCCGAAGCCGCCCACGAATGGGTGCGCCGCAGCGACGAGGTCAACGCGGTCGTCGTCGCCGCCACACGCAGCCGGGCCGACCTCGTCGTCCGCCTGCCGGTGTGCGGTGCGATCGGCCTCTTGCAATGAGTCAGGAAGCGTCGCGCTTCGTCAATCGGGTCCCGGGCGCCGGCGCCTGACGGCACGCTCTCGCCGACCAGGGGTGGGAAGGACCACCCCTGCGGTCGCTTGCGGCGCCGCGCCGGCCGGTGGACGATCCGGGACCCGCACCCGACTGTTCACAAGAGAGACCATCATGCGCAAGCTCGTCGCCATCCTCGCCGCCGCGGCGCTCATCGCCGTCCTCGCCGCAACCCTGCCTGGTGCCGGTGCCGAGGGGATCGCGAACGCCGCGTTCGTCGTCGGCGTGATCGTCTTCCTCGGGCTGGTGTTGTTGGTGCCGGGCCGAGGATCGTTCGCGGGCGCGGGAACGCAGGCGCGGAGGTGGCGGACGTTCAGCCGTCACGGGTTCTACGACCCCGCCGCCGCCCGGTCGAGCGACGACCGCGACGACCGCGCTCACGCCTGAACGTGACCGCGCGCTCTGCCGCGGGCGCCTATCGCACCCGGCTCTTGCAGCTGGCCGCGATCACGTCGCGCAGGTCGAACGTCACGGTGAGCGCGTCCTGGCGACCGTCCCCGGTCAGGACGTCGTCGCCGCTGCCGCCCCGGACGCGCTCGACGTCCGCCCAGACGTTGTCGCGCTCGCCGTCGTTCGCGCCGTCGCGGATGCTGACGACGATCCCGAGGGTGCGCGCGGTGGAGTCGGCCATGTCGCGTCCGTCCCCGCCCGGAGCACGTCGGACCTGGTGAGAAGGAGACGCCTGACGCGCTAGCTGCTCAGCCGGCCGGTCGCGATGGGCCTGCGGACGGCGACTCGGCGCCGGCCGGCGTGGTGTGCGTGCCGGATGCCGTGCCAGCCGAGGCGTTCGGAGCGGAGGATTGTCCAACTGAGGGCGCGTCGTGGGGACGCGTCGTCGCTGTCGCCGCGGCCGGTTGCGCGGTCTCCGCGGGCGTCGATGGCTCGAGGGGTCCAGCCAAGCCGGGCAGCGGTGGCGATGGCGACTGGGGAGCGGGCTGGCGCGCGGCCATCGGCGGGGAGGGCACGGCGGTCTGTGACGGCCGCGCCGCGGACGTCTGTTGCGCTTGCTTCGGCGCGGCTGAGGGCGGGAGGCCGGGGGCGGCGGCCGCCATGGACGGGGAGGGCGGCGCCGCGTCGGCGGGCCGGTGCGGGGCCGAGGCGGGGGCTGGGGCCGATGGCTTGGCGGCCGGGAGCGTGGCGGGCCTCGGCGCGGCCGGGAGCGGCGCGGCGGAGACCGGAGACGGGGGCGGGACGGCGGGCGGCTGGGGCTGTGAGGGCAGGCGCGACGCGGCGGGGGCCGCGGACCGGGACGGCGGGGCCTCTGAGGGGGGCTGCGACGGTGAAGGCGCCGGGGCGAGCGGGTCGGTGGGCGCGTGTGGCGCCCTTGCCGCGGCCGGCGGCGGCGTGGCGGGGGCCGGGGACAGGGGCGTCGTGGTGGGCGGCGCGGGTCGCGAAGGCGCGTGAGGTGTAGCGAAGGGTGACGGCGGCACCGCCGCGGGCGGCTGTAGCGGCGCGTGCGGCGCGACGGGGGAGCTGATCGGCGTGGGGGGCGCGTCCGGCGCGACGGGGGAGCTGATCGGCGCGGGGGGCGCGACCGCCGGCTCCGGCATGACCGGCACGCGGACCGCCGTGGGCGGCTGCGGCGACGCCGGCGGCATGACCGCGCCGAGCGGGGACGCCGGCGCGAGGGGCGTGACGGGAGCGGCGATCGGCGCGGCGGCCGGCGCCGGCGGGAGCGGCGTGCCAGGCGGCGCCGGGCCAGCGGGTGCGTCCAGGGGCGCCGAGGTCAGCGGCGCTGCGGTGGCGCCGGCGGGCCGCGGCCGCGAAGCACCTCCGGCCGCCTCCCGCGGGCCGGTCGCGGGGCCCCGAGCCGCACGCGGCGTCGTGAGCACGATGCGCGGCGGATCCCAGAGCGCCCCCGCGCCCGAGCGCGGTGCGACGGCGGGCGCCGGATGAGCGTAGGGGGCGATGTGGGCGGCAGGCGGGCCGGCGCCCGCGCCCCAGGCATCGGTCCCGAGCGGGAGCCGGTGCTCCGAGACCCCGACCCCGAGCGTCGTCGCCGCGACGGCGACGAACGCCGCCTTGGCCGCGAGCGACGTCCCCGCGAGCGCCTCGTCGACGGACCCCGGCGCGGTGCCGGCGAGCCGCCCGAGGAGCTCGTGGATCCACAGCGGCAAGGGCGCGAGCCCGGAGACGGACCGGCGCGAGCCGCGCGCCGACTCGTGCAGCGCGTTGCAGGTCCGGCACGACCGCAGGTGCGCGCCGACCTGCCGCGCGCGCAGTCGGCGACCGTCGCCGTCCGCGATCATGCTCCGGACCGCGCTGCACGACAGCTCGCGGCCGATGCCGAACTCCTTGAGCGCCGTGCGCGCCTCGAAGACGGCCTGCCGCACACCGCCGGCCGAGATGCCCAGCGCCGCGGCGATCTCCAGGTCCGACAGCCCGCCCAGCTCGCGCAACACGAGCGCCGAGCGCTGGCGCGGCGGCAGGCGGTCGAGGTCGGCCAGCGCCGTCTGTAGGCGCTCGCGATGCTCCACGTGGCGCTCGAACGGCGACGCCGGCACGTTCTCGGCGTCGTGCAGCCCGGCGTGCCGGCGCCGGCGCCGCAGCTGATCGACGGACTCGTTGCGCGCGATGCTGAACAGCCACGCCCGCCACGACGCGGGCGGCTCGCGGCTCTCGAGCGCGACCAGCGCCCGGGTCATCGTCGCCTGGACGGCGTCCTGGGCGTCGTCGTGCTGGCGCAGGATCGCGTGGCAGTAGCGGTACAGCGGACCGTGGTGGCGCCGGTACAGCTCGGTGAAGGCCCGCTGCGAGCCGCGCGCCGCCAGCGTGGCGAGCCCCTCGTCGCTGATCGCGGGCAGCACGGGTGCGTTGACGTCGGCGGCCGGGACAAGGAGGGGCACGCCCCATCCTAAGCAGGGCGATCGCGCCTCATGGGACTTTCTTTCGGGTCGCAGCGAACCGCCTGCCGGCGCCCTGCCGCGCCCTTTACAAGTGCGCGTCGACCCGATTAGGGTCGGTCGGACCCCGGGGCCGAACGGAATCCGGTCCCGGACTCCCGGCGACAAGGACGTCTCGTGTTGAGCCCAGCGAGCGCTGCTCCGCAGAAGGCGATTCGCCGCCTCGGCCGAAGGTGGACGGCCGGCATGGCGGGCGTCGCGTTCGCCTTCGCCGCCGGCGGCGCCGCGAGCGCCGTCGCCGCCGCGCCCGGGACGGTGGCGCTGTGGGAGATGGACGAGACGTCGGGCACCGAGATGCGCGACGAAGTCGGGACCCACACCGGCACGCTGCATTCAGTCCAGCTCGGCCGGCCGGGGTTTGCCGGCACCGCGTACGGGTTCGGCGGCTCGGGGCACGTCTCGGTCCGCTCCGCCGCGGACCTCAATCCCGGCGGCCAGGACGTCACGATCACCATCCACCTGCAGACGACCCAGGCGCCGGCCTCGCCGGACTGGGACCTGATCCGCAAGGGCGTCTTCACCGACCCCGGCGAGTACAAGATGGAGTACCAGCCGTCGGGTCAGGCGTCGTGCGGCTTCATGGGCTCGGCCGGCTCGAGCGAGCTGATCGCCGGCCCGAGGCTCAATGACGGGCAATGGCACAGCGTCCAGTGCGTCAAGACCTCGTCGGCGATCAAGCTGATCGTCGACGGCCGCACGTTCTCGCAGTCCGCGCGGATCGGCTCCATCAACACGTCCGCCGCGGTCGTGATCGGCGCGCATCCCGGCTCGGAGTTCTTCCGCGGCACGCTCGACCAGGCGAGCATCCAGATCGGGACCGGCCAGGCGCAGCCGTCGCCGTCCCCGCCGCCGGCGCCCGCGCCCAGCCCCGCGCCGCAGCCGAGCCCGGCCCCCGCGCCGGCGCCGGCTCCGCCGGCGAGCCCGACCCCGAGGCAGCCGGTCACCGAGCCCGCACCGGAGCTCGACCAGGCGCCCGCGTCCGCCGTGGAGACGCCCGCGCCCTCGCCGCCGCAAGCGGCCCCCACGCTCCTGAGCGTCGGGTCGAGCACCCGCGGGCGCACGGCGCTCGTCCTGCACGGCCGCCTGAGCCCCGGCGCGTCCGCCGGACAGCTGCGCGTCACGCTCACCCGGCGCACGCGCCACCTCGGGAACATCCGCGTGACCGCGCGGGCGACCGGCGGTCGCTCCGGCACGTGGCGCGCGGTCCTCAGGCTGCCGCGCGCGGCTCGCACGGTGCGCCGCTTCGACGTCGCGATCGGCTACCTGGGCGAGCCGGGCCACGCGCCCGCGCGCCTGCGCCTCGGCGTCCTGACGAGCGCCCCGTAGCGCGCTACGCCCAGGGCACGTAGTCGTGCGTGCCCGTGACCTCGAGCAGCGAGACGACCATCTCGCTCGCGTTGGCACGGACCCTGAGCGCCGAGCCCTCGGACTCCCGGATCGCCGCGATCAACACGTTGAGGCCCGACGAGTCCATGTACGAGACACCAGAGAGGTCGAGCACGACGCTGGTCCCGCGCCGCCGGTGGGTCTCGAGGCTCGCGCGCAGGGCCGGCGACGTCGCCAGATCGATCTCGCCGGAGACCGTGATGGTGACATCTCCGTCGTGGCGAGACGCCGAGATGTCGAAGGGAGGGAGGCGACGCACTAACACCGAACACGCTCCGAGGGCCGGGAGGTGGAAACCTGGCTTGACCGTAACCCGCGCGCGCGGGCGCGTAACCCCTACTCGACGAACGTACGACCCGGTGCCGACCATCGATGCCAGCGAGCTTGTCGCGGTGTTCGCCGGCGGCGTGGCGGGCGCGCTGGCGCGCGCCGGACTGGGGGAGGTGCTTCCGCACACCCCCGGCGCCTGGCCGTGGCCGACCTTCCTGGTCAACGTCGCCGGCGCGGCGCTGCTGGGCTACTTCGCGACGCGCCTGCAGGAGCGGCTGCCGCTGTCGGCCTACCGCCGTCCGCTGCTCGGGACGGGCCTGTGCGGCGCGCTGACGACGTTCTCGACCATGCAGGTCGAGCTGCTGCAGATGCTCGATCACGGCCGCGCCGGCCTGGCCGCGGGATACGCCGCCGCGAGCTTCGGCGCCGGGTTCGCGGCGGTCTTCGCGACGACGAAGATCACGCGGCGCGTGCGCATCGCATGAGCCGTGTCGTGCTCTGGGCCGCCGTCGGGGCGCTCGGCGGCGCGGGCGCCGTCGCGCGCTTCTTGCTCGACGGCGCAGTCGCCTCGCGGACGCGCGCCGCGTTGCCGCTCGGCACGCTCGTCGTCAACCTCAGCGGCGCCTTCGCGCTCGGCCTGCTCACCGGGGCGGCGCTGCGCGGCGACGCGCTCCTGCTCGCGGGAACCGCCACGCTCGGCTCGTACACCACGTTCTCGACGTGGATGCTCGAGACGCAGCGGCTGGGGGAGGACGGCTCGTACGCGGTGATGGCCGTCAACGTCGTCGCGAGCCTCGCCTGCGGCGTCGGCGCCGCCGCGCTCGGCCGCGCGCTGGGGGGAGCACTGTGAGCGCCGACTGCCTCAAGCTCACCACGTACTTCGGCGAGCGCGCCCGCGCCGGCGACCGGTTCCTGGCCGACGCGCTGCTCGACGTCTACGGCGACCACGGGCTGCGCGTGAGCGCGCTCTTCCGCGGCACCGAGGGCTTCGGCGCGCGCCACCACCTGCACACGCAGCGCCTGCTGACGCTGTCGGAGGAGCTGCCGATCGTCTCGGTCGCGGTCGACACGCGCGAGCGCATCGAGCGCGTCCTGCCCGAGGTCGAGCGCCTGAGCACGCGCGGCCTCGTCACCCTCGAGCGAGCGCGGCTGCTCGACGGGCCCCCCGATGCGGTCGACGAGACGAGCAAGCTGACCATCTACGTCGGGCGCAAGGAGCGCCTCGACGGCCGCCCGGCGTACCTCGCGGTCGTCGACGCGCTGCACCGCCACGGCACGGCCGGGGCCACAGTCCTGCTCGGCGTCGACGGCACCGCGCACGGCGTCCGCCGGCGGGCGCGGTTCTTCGCGGCCAACCCCGACGTCCCGCTCATGGTCATCTCGGTCGGCGACGGCGGCCCGATCGCGCGCGCGGCGGCCGAGCTGACCGGCGCGCTCGCGCGGCCGCTCATGACGCTCGAGCGCGCCCGCGTCTGCAAGCGCGACGGCGTGCGCCTGGCAGAGCCGCATCCGCCGTCGCGCGGCGCGGGCGTCTGGCACAAGCTCATGGTCTACGCGCGGGCTCCCGTGCACGCCGCGCTGATGCGCCGCCTGCGCGCATCCGAGGCCGCCGGCGCGACGGCCCTGCGGGCGATCTGGGGCTACCACGGCGACCATGCGCCGCACGGCGAGACGCTGTGGTCACTGCGCCGCGACGCGCCGGTCCTCACCGTCGTCATCGACACGCCCGCGCGGATCGGCGGCGTGTTCGCGGTCGTCGACGAGCTGACCGCGCTGTCCGGCGTGGTGACCAGCGAGCTCGTGCCCGCCGTGCGCCGCGGCTGACGCCTCAGCCCGGGCGGCGGAAGAACAGCGGCCGCCCGCGAAGGCGGCTCGTCGCCGCCCATCGCCGCGGGCCCGCGTTCGCGGGACGGCGCTCGGGACGCGGCCGGGCCAGGAGCGGAACGTGTGAACACCGGCGGCGGCGCATCTGGGGCTGAAACGCCCGGGCGGCCGCGAACTTGCGCTCAGCCCGGCGGCTAGGCTGCCCGCGGCTATGGGGCGGATCCCGGTGAACATCGCCGACTACGTCGGCGCGACGCCCATCGTGCAGCTGACGCGCATGCTGCCGCCCGACGCCGCCGACGGCGTGGAGCTCTACGCCAAGGTCGAGTCGTTCAACCCGGGCGGCAGCGTCAAGGACCGCATCGGCATCGCCATGGTCGAGGCCGCCGAGGGCGAAGGACGCATCGAGCCGGGCCGTACGACGATCGTCGAGGCGACGTCGGGCAACACGGGGATCGCGCTCGCCTTCGTGTGCGCCGCCAAGGGCTACGACCTCGTGCTCACCCTGCCGCAGGGGATGACCCGCGAGCGCGAGCGGCTGCTGCGCCTCTACGGCGCGCGCGTCGAGGTGATCGAGTCGCTCGGGGGGATGAACGAGGCGGTGGCCGCTGCACGCGCGCTGGCTAGCCGCGACGACGTCTGGATGGCCCAGCAGTTCGAGAACCCGGCCAACCCCGAGGCCCACCGGCGCACGACCGGGCCGGAGATCCTCGACGCGCTCGACCGCGTCGACGTCTTCGTCGCCGGCGTCGGCACGGGCGGCACGATCACCGGGACCGGCGAGGTGCTCAAGGCGCGCGACCGCGACTGCCGCGTCGTCGCCGTCGAGCCGCGCAGCTCCGCCGTCCTGTCGGGCGGCGCGCCGGGTCCGCACCGCATCGACGGCATCGGCGCGGGCTTCGTTCCGCCGGTCCTCGACCGCGACGTCCTCGACGAGGTGATCGCCGTCGGCGACGAGGACGCGATCGAGACCGCGCTCGCGCTGGCCCGCCTCGAGGGCATCCTGTCGGGCATCTCGTGTGGCGCCAACGTCTGGGCCGCGATCGAGGTCGCGCGGCGGCCGGAGTCGCGCGGCCGGCGGATCGTGACCGTCCTGCCCGACTCGGGCGAGCGCTACGTCTCGATGCCGTTCTTCGGCCCGTAGACTTGTCGTCATGCTCGGGCTCGGCACGGCCGCGCGCGTCGTCAAGGAAGTGACGTGCGACATCGCGGCGGCGCGCGAGCGCGATCCCGCCGCCCGCGGCGTCGGCCCGGTCGAGATCCTCGCGACGTGGCCCGGCGTCCAAGCGCTGCTCGCGCACCGCGTCGCGCACGCGCTGCACGGCATGGGCGTCCCGCTCGTCCCGCGCACGCTGGCGACCATGATGCGCGCGGCGACCGGTGTGGAGATCCACCCCGCCGCCCGCATCGGCTCGGGGCTGTTCATCGACCACGGCTCGGGCGTGGTGATCGGCGAGACCGCCCAGATCGGCGAGGACGTCACGCTCTACCAGGGCGTGACCCTGGGCGGCACGGGCTTCGCGACCGGCAAGCGCCATCCGACCGTCGAGGACAACGTGACGATCGGCTCGGGGGCCAAGCTCCTCGGGCCGATCACGATCGGCCACGGCGCGAAGATCGGCGCGAACTCCGTCGTCATCCACGACGTGCCGCCCAACTCGACGGTCGTCGGCAACCCGGGCCACCCCGTGCGCGTGGAGGGCAAGCGGCCCGAGGGACCGGACGCCGACTGGGTGCATCTGCCCGACCCGATCGCCGACGCGATCGCTGGGCTGGCCAGCCGCATCGGGGCGCTCGAGCGGGCGCTCGCCGAGCTCACCGGCGGCGAGGCCGAGCGCGCCGCCGACGTGCGGCCGCTGCGGCCGGTCAGCCGCGGGCCGAACCCGGCCGGCGGATAGTTTCACCCGGCCGCCGATCTGCCGATAAGCGGGGCATGGAGCGCGTCGATCCGCTGGATCCGCCGCCGAGCCCCGCCGAGGTCGTCGCCGGGCTCGTGCTCGCCGCGCTCGTGCCGCTCGTCGGCTTCGTCGTCGGGGGCGTCTGGCTCGCCCGCCGGAGCGGCAGCAGGGCGCCGGGCGCCGTGGCGCTGGCCCTCGCGGCGGCCGGCCTCGCGTTCTGGCTGCGGTTCACCTTCGCCTCCTAGTGGACCCGTCCGCAAGTCCGACGGGTTTCGGACGCGCCCACTAGAGGCTGCGTCCCGCGCACGCAGCCGCCGGCTGCGGGCGCATTCGCGTCAGAAGAACACCGTGCGGCAGCGGGGCCGGGGGAGTGCCTTGTAGGCGTCGCCCTGACCCTTCGTCCAGAGTGCGTGATCGATCTCGCCGGCCGTAAGGCCGAGCCGGCGTTTCGCCTGCTCACACGCCCAGACCGCCGTGCCGCGCAGCTCCTGCACCTGGCGCCCGAAGACCAGTTCCCGGCCCGCATCGACGTGGCGCGCGAGGCGCTCGTCGTACACGAGCACGCCGTCGACGCGCAGTACGTGGGGGACGAGGTTGTCGGCGAAGATCGTCAGGCGGTCGAGGTCGCGGAAGGACGCGACGCCGGCGAGCGCGAGGTCGTGCGGCACGATCTGCGCGCGCTTGTAGAAGCCACGGTCGGCGTACATCGTCATGCCGGCCGCGAGCAGCTCGGCGAGGCGCTCGGCCGAGCCGCCCGCCTCGCGCACGAGGTCGAGCGCGCCGCGCTCGTCCAGGAAGGCTCCGAGCTGGCGCAGCGCCTGCGAGAAGAGCGCCATGAGCTCGTGGTCGCGCGGCTGGCCGAGGACATCGGCGAGCTCCTCGGTGCGCATCGCGCGCAGCTCGGCGTTCGTCCACGCGCCGTGCGCGCGGTAGCGGTCGGCGAGGCCCCACGCGATGGTGAAGTAGCCCGACGCGCCGGGGCGCTTGCGCAGCGTGGGGAACCAGCCGGAGCCGAAGTTGATCGTGTCGAGCACGAGCATGTAGCCGGCCACGTCCGCCTCGGAGCCCTCGAGGTAGTGGCGCTCGGCGTCGATCTGCGGCGGCGGGCCCGGATCGACCGCACCGAGCGCCTCGAGGTCGATGCGCACCGAGCGCGCCGACGCCGCGACGCGCTCCGCGTGGCCGCGCACGTGGTCGGTCAGCCGCATCGCGCCGCAGAGTACGGTCCGGGCGGTGCTTCGGCTCGCCACGTCCGACGACGCGCCCGCGCTCGCCGAGATGCTCGCGCGCTCCTTCGATGACGACCCGGTCTCGGTGTGGGCGCATCCGCGCCCGGCGAAGCGTCCTCGGCGACTCGCGCGCTTCTTCGCCGGGCGCCTGGCGAGCCTCGTGCCGCACGAGCTGACGTGGACGACCGCCGAGCGCGACGCCGCCGCGCTGTGGGCGCCGCCGGACGCGTGGGCGGTGCCGCCGGGCGAGCTGCTGCGCGGGTTCGGGGCGCTGACGCCGCGCCGCGCGCCGCTCGTGCTCTGGGGGCTCGGCGACGTCGAGCGCGCGCACCCGCGCGAGACGCACTTCTACCTCGCGGTGCTCGGCGTCGACCCGACGCGCCAGGGGCAGGGGCTCGGCACGCGCCTGATCGCCCCGGGCCTCGAGCTCTGCGATCGCGAGGGCGTCGGCGCCTACCTGGAGACCGCGAAGGCTCGCAACGTCGTCTTCTACGAGCGCCACGGCTTCCGCGTCCGCGACGAGCTGCGCCTGCCGCGCGGGCCGAGGGTCTGGCTGATGTGGCGAGACGCCCACCAGCAGCCGCCGGGCGCCCGCTTACGATGAGACCCAGTGCCTCTCGAGACCAACGACCGCGTTGCCGAGCTGCTCGCCGGCCTCAACCCGCCCCAGCGCGAGGCGGTCGAGCACGGCGACGGTCCGTTGCTCATCCTCGCCGGCGCGGGGTCGGGCAAGACGCGCGTGCTCACCCACCGCCTCGCGCACCTCGTCCTCACGGGCCGGGCGCAGCGCAACGAGGTCCTGGCGATCACCTTCACCAACAAGGCGGCGCAGGAGATGCGCGAGCGCGTCGAGCTGCTGCTCGGCCGGCGCACGCGCGGCATGTGGGTCATGACCTTCCACGCCGCCTGCGCGCGGATGCTGCGCGCCGAGGCCGAGCGCCTGGGCTACACGCGCCAGTTCACGATCTACGACCAGGCCGACTCGCGCCGCCTGGTCAAGCGCTGCCTGGAGGAGCTCGACGCCGACCCCAAGCGCTTCAGCCCCGCCGCCGTCCAGAGCCAGATCTCCGACGCCAAGAACCGCCTGCGCGACGCCGACGCCTACCGCCAGCTCGTCGGCTCGTACTTCGAGCAGACCGTCGCCGACGCCTTCGAGCTCTACGAGCGCGAGCTGCTGCGCATGAACGCGATGGACTTCGACGACCTCCTGGTCCGGACGGTCAACGTCCTCGAGCTCTTCCCGGAGGTCCGCCGGCGCTACCAGAACGCCTTCCGTCACGTCCTCGTCGACGAGTACCAGGACACCAACCACGCGCAGTACCGCCTGCTCCAGCTCCTCGCGGGCGAGCACCGCAACCTGGCGGTCGTGGGGGACGAGGACCAGTGCCTGGTCGAGGGCACGCTCGTCACCATGGCCGACGGCTCACGCCGGCCGATCGAGGAGATCCACGAGGGGGACGTCGTGCTCTCCGGGTACGGCAGCGGACGATTCGCAGGTTCGCGGGTCACGGAGGTCTTTCGGTCGATCCGGCGCGATGGCGTGAAGATCACGACGCGCTCGGGCCGTGTCCTGATCAGCACTCCCGAGCATGTGCACTTCGCCGGATATCGGGCGGGGCTCACGCCGCCTATGCACATGACGTATCTGATGCGACGGCGCGACAAGGGGTGTCGCGTTGGGACTACCCGAACGCATATCGAGCGCGACGGCAAGTCGGTCGTCGGTCTACGAGGGCGGGCGATGAAGGAACGGGCCGAAGCGCTCGACTCCCAAGAGCTCATCGACGAGATCTTCAGGAGCGTCGATACCGATGCCGGCGGGCTCCGGTTGCTGCATGACGAAGGGCTTTGGCCGGAGGACGCGCATCACTGCAGCCAGGGCTTCGAGGGTCTCCGCCGCAACGTGGTTGTGACGCTCTGCGCCGCGAAAGGCCGAGGGCCGATCCTCCACACGGTCTCGATCGGCGGTCGAGATCCGCAGACGTGCACGCGACTCGAAGAACTGGGATTGAGGGTCACCACGCGGCCTGACAAGGCCGGCTGGAGAAGCGAGACCTACTTCAAGAGCGTGCAGGAGACGCTTGAGTGCGCCGCGCGTCTACAAGAGACACTCGATGTAACGGTTCGGTGGATCGGTCGCCTGGGCGCTCCGCGGGCCGGACAGACGAACTCTCTCCCCTTCATCCATGCCTCATCGGTTCGACCCGGCATGGTCATGTTCGATGACGCGGGTGGTTACGACGTAGTGGAATCAGTCGAGCGCATCGAGCTCGATCGCCCCGTGTATGACATCAACGTCGAGGGCACGCATAACTTCGTCGCCAACGGCCTCGTCACGCACAACTCGGTCTACGGCTTCCGCGGCGCGGACATCAGAAACATTCTCGAGTTCCGCGACGACTACCCCGACGCCAAAGTCGTGCGCTTGGAGCAGAACTACCGCTCGACGCAG
>DASXRF010000271.1:0-1891 GCA_036506755.1 Solirubrobacteraceae bacterium
CTGCTCTACGAGGTGCCGTTCCGCGGCGTGGACGAGCTCTTCGTCGAGGGCGCCCGCGAGCTGCGCGACCGCGGCTTCGGCCTGGTCTGCGCGCATCCCGAGCGCAGCCAGGGGCTCCTGACCGGCGGGCTGGCCGCGCTCGAGCCCGTGCTCGCCGCCGGCGCGGTCGTCGCCGCCAACGTCGCGCCGCTGGCCGGCGACGAGGGGCCGGAGCGCCACGCGGCGGCGCTGCACGTCCTGCGCCGCCGGCTCGCCGGCGTCCTCGCCACCGACGCGCACCCGCCGCGCCGCCCGTTCACGCTCGCCGACGGCGAGTACGCCGTCGAGGCCGTGACCGGCAAGCCCGAGCTCGCCGAGTGGCTGACGACGACCGCCCCCGCCCGGCTGCTGGACCAGGGGGTCGGCGGGGTGGCGCGAAGCGCGGCGTGACGACCCCGGCAGGTGCGTCTCCGTGGCCCGCGCCGCTCGGTGCCGGGGACCCCCGCCCTCGCGCAGCGGCCTACGACGCGGTCGTCGTCGGCGCGGGTCACAACGGCCTGGTCGCGGCGGCGTACCTCGCGCGCGCCGGCCTGGACGTCGTCGTGCTCGAGCGGCGCGAGATCGTCGGCGGCGCGTGCGTGACGGAGGAGCTGTGGCCCGGCGTGCGCGCCTCGCCGGGCGCCTACACGCTCTCGCTGCTGCGGCGACGGATCATCGAGGACCTCGACCTGGCCGCGCACGGGCTGCGCGTCGACGTCCACGAGCCCTACCTGTTCGCGCCGCTGCCCGACGGGCGCAAGGTCGTGACGTGGTCGTCGCGCGAGCGCACGCACGCACAGCTGGCGGCCGACTGGAGCGCTGCCGACGCCGATGCCTACGCGACGTGGGCGCGGCGCTGGGAGCGCGCGGCGGCGCGTGCGCGGCCGCTGCTGCTCGAGCCGGCCGATCGCGCCCGCTGGCTGGAGGCGATCGGCCCCGGGCTGCTCGACGGCTCGATCGCCGACGACCTCGCCGAGATCCCCTCGCCCGAGGTCCGCGTGCCCTTCGCCATCCAGGGCCTGATCGGGACGCTCGCCGCGCCCGAGGACCCGGGCACCGCGTTCGTCGCCTTCTACCACGACCTCGGCGAGGCGACCGACCCGCCGGGGGCCTGGGGCTTCGCGCGCGGCGGGATGGGCGCGGTGACGGCCGCGCTGGCGAGCGCGGCCCGGGCGGCCGGGGCCGAGATCCGGACCAGGGAGGAGGTCGGGCGCATCGCGGGCGACGGCGTGGTGCTGGCGGAGAGCGGCGAGGAGATCGCCGCCCGCGCGGTGCTCTCCAACGCCGACCCGCTGCGCACCGCCCGGCTGGCCGGCGCGCCCGAGCCCGCCGCCTGGCGGCAGGACGGCCCGACCGTCAAGGTCATGCTGCTGCTCGACGGCCTGCCCGACTTCCCCGCCTGGCCGGGCGCCGAGCCGTGGGCGGGCACGATCGACATCGGCTTCACGCTCGACGACCTCGCCGCGGCGGCCGCCGACGCGCGCGCCGGGCGTCCGGCCGCGCGGCCGTGGATCGAGGCCGCCTGCCAGACCGCCGCCGACCCGACGCTCGCGCCGCCCGGCCGCCACGTGCTCTCGCTGTTCTGCCAGTGCTTCCCGCCGGGCGTCGACGCCGACGCGGCAGCCGACGCGGCGATCGCCCGCTTCGTCGAGGCCTGCCCCGGCCTGCCCGACCGGATCGTCGACCGCCTGGCCCTCGGGCCGCGCGAGCTCGAGGCGCGCTTCGGCCTGACCGGCGGGCACATCTTCCACGGCGAGATGCTCGGGGACCAGCTGCTGGAGCGCCGCTTCCCGGCGCGGCGCTTCGCGGGGATCGACGGCCTGTACCTGTGCGGGTCGGGCGCGCACCCGGGCGGGGCGGTGACCGGCGCGCC
>DASXRF010000272.1:0-11987 GCA_036506755.1 Solirubrobacteraceae bacterium
CTCTTCGGCCGCGTGCGCGACCGCGACCACCTCGAGGTCCGCGACGGCGAGGTCTGGCGCGCGGGGGAGCTGCTCGCCACGGGCGCGCCGCAGCGGCCCGAGGAGGTGCGCGCGCGCAACGACGAGGCGCGCCGCGAGATCGGCGAGGCGCTGTACTCCTTCGCGCGCAACACCGTCGAGCACATGGTCGAGGAGCGCGAGCTGCTGGCCGGCAAGCTCGAGCTGCCGCGCTTCGTCACCGTCTTCCGCGACCGCCCGGCATTGATCGTCGTGCGCGGCGTCGACCACCGTCGCGACCTGCGCGCCCTGCGCCCCTACATCCGCGACGTCCGGCCCGTCCTGGTCGGCGTCGACGGGGGCGCCGACGCCATCATCGAGGAGGGCTTCACCCCCGACATGATCGTCGGCGACATGGACTCGGCCTCGCCGGGCACGCTGGCCTGCGGCGCCGAGCTCGTCGTGCACGCCTACCCCGACGGCCGCGCGCCCGGCCGCGAGACGCTCGAGCAGCTCGGCCTTTCGTACAAGGTCGTGCCGGCGCCCGGGACCAGCCAGGACATCGCCATGCTCATCGCGCACGAGAAGGGCGCCCGGCTCATCGTCTCGGTCGGCTCGCAGTACAACCTCGTCGAGTTCCTCGACAAGAACCGCCGCGGGATGTCCTCGACGTTCCTGACGCGGCTGCGGATCGGCGACCGGCTGGTCGACGCCAAGGGCGTGAGCCGCCTGTACCGGCCGCGGCCGGGCCTCGGGCCGCTCGTCGCCATGCTCGGGGTGGGGCTGCTCACGCTCGCGCTCGTGGTCGGGCTGACGCCGGCGTTCCACAACCTGGCCAACCTTCTGTGGCTCAAGCTCCAGCTTCTGCTGGGGCTCTAGCCTGAGGGCCGCGTGTTCGACTTCCGGTACCACGCGCTCTCGCTCGTGGCGGTGCTCGTCGCGCTCGGCATCGGGCTGCTGCTCGGCGTGGCGGTGGGCGACAAGGAGCTCGTCAGCTCGGCGCAGACCGACCTGGCCAAGGGCCTGCGCCACGACCTCGACAACGCCCGCACCGAGGCCGACGACCTCCGTGCCGAGCTCGGCCGCCGGCGCGACTTCGAGGAGCAGGCGTTCCCGCCGCTCGTCGACGGCCAGCTCGCCGGCCAGCAGGTGGGCCTGATCTTCCTCGGCGGGTCGAGCCGCGACCTGTACGACGCCGTCCGCGACGCCGTCGTCGCCGCGGGGGGCGAGCTGCGCTTCACCGCCGGCGTGCGCGAGCCGCCCGACCTCGACGGGCTGGCCAACCGCGCCGGCGGCACCCGCTACGCGACGCTGCCCGACGACCCCAAGCTGCTGCGGCCCTTGGCCGAGCGCGCGGGGCGCAGCATCGCGCTCGGCGGCGATCTGTCGCACAAGGTCCGCTCGACGCTGTTCGACTCGTTCTCGGGCGAGCTCGACGGCGTGAGCGCGGTGGTGATCGCGCGCGCAGGCGAGCGCCCGCCCGACGACGACCACGCCGACGAGATCCGCGACGTCGAACAGGGGCTCGTCGCCGGGCTGGACGCGACCGACATCCCGGTGGTCGGCGCCGAGCGGACGGAGACCAAGCCCTCGCAGGTCCCGTGGTACCACGACCGCGGGATCGCCTCGGTCGACGACGTCGACGACATCGCCGGGCGCGTCGCCCTCGTCTACGCGCTGGCCGGCCGCGCGGAGGGCGCCTACGGCGTCAAGGGAACGGCCGAGGGCCTCCTGCCGCGCGTCGTCGAGGGGCAGTCGACGACGCCGGGCTAGTGGACCCGTCCGTAAGTCCGACGGGTTTCG
Source organism: Solirubrobacteraceae bacterium (assembly GCA_036506755.1). Lineage (GTDB taxonomy): Bacteria > Actinomycetota > Thermoleophilia > Solirubrobacterales > Solirubrobacteraceae > DASXRF01. Next base: position 1,801 of record DASXRF010000272.1, read on the forward strand.
GACGCGCCCACTAGCCGTCGGCCGCTGAGCCGGACCTGTCCGGGCCGCGGACTACCGTCGTCTCACCGGATGGATGCCCTGCCCTCGCTGCTCGCCCTGGTCGCCGCCGCCGCGCTGGCCCCGGCGACGCGGCGGGCGCTCATCGAGGGCGGCTTCGTCCGCGAGAACTACCGCGGCCGCGCGCTGCCCTTCCCGTTCGGCGTGGTCGTCGTCTTCGCTGCCGTCTGCGCGCTGATCCCGCTCGCGCTGCTCGAGCAGCTCGCGGGCGCCGACGCGCTGCCCGCCGGCCTCGCGCTCGTCGCGCCCTACGCGCTCGGCGTCGCCTTCCTCGGCCTCGCCGACGACGCCCTGTCGGGGCCGGAGCGCGGCTGGCGCGGCCACGGCGCCGCCGTCCTGCGCGGCGGCTTCTCGACCGGGGCGCTGAAGGCGATCGGCGCGCTGGGGCTCGCGCTCTACGTCCTCGCCGCCGCCGGCGGGCGCGACGACGGCGAGTTCCTGCTGGCCACCGCCGTGCTCGTGCTCGCCACCAACCTGTTCAACCTGCTCGACCTGCGGCCGGGGCGCTCGGTCAAGGCGTTCGTCCTGCTCGGGGCCGGGCTGACCCTCGGCGCGTGGGACGCGCGCCCGCTGGCCGCCCTCGGGCTGTTCGCCGCCCCGGTCCTCGTGGCCGGCGCCTACGACGTCCGCGAGCGGGCGATGCTGGGCGACACAGGCTCCAACCTCGTCGGCGCGCTCGCCGGGCTGTGGCTCGTGCTCACGCTGTCGACGCTCGGCCTGGCGATCGCGACGGGCGTGCTCATGATCGTCACGGCTTACGGGGAACTCCGTTCCCTGTCGGCACTCGTCGAGCGCACTCCGCCGCTCCGCTTCCTAGACTCGATCGGGAGAGTCCCCTGATGCCTGATCCACGCGCCAAGAAGACCCGCTACATCTTCGTCACCGGCGGCGTCGTCTCGTCGCTGGGCAAGGGCATCGCCGCCGCCTCGATCGGCCGGCTGCTCGTGGCGCGCGGGGTGACCGTGGGGCTGCAGAAGTTCGATCCGTACATCAACGTCGACCCCGGCACGATGTCGCCGTACCAGCACGGCGAGGTCTTCGTCACCGAGGACGGCGCGGAGACCGACCTCGACCTCGGGCACTACGAGCGCTTCACGGACGCCAACACCTCGCGCGCGTCCAACGTCACCGCCGGGGGCGTCTACCACTCGGTCATCCGCCGCGAGCGCCGCGGGGACTACCTCGGCGCGACCGTCCAGGTCGTTCCGCACATCACGGACGAGATCAAGTCGCGCATCAAGCTCATCGGCGAGCAGACCGACGTCGACGTGGTCATCACCGAGATCGGCGGCACGGTGGGCGACATCGAGTCGCTGCCGTTCCTCGAGGCCATCCGCCAGTTCCCGGTCGAGGTCGGCCGGCGCGACTGCATGTTCATCCACCTGACGCTCGTGCCGTGGATCGGCCACGCCGGCGAGCTGAAGACCAAGCCGACCCAGCACTCGGTCAACGAGCTGCGGCGCATCGGCATCCAGCCCGACATGGTCATGTGCCGCTCGGAGGCGGCGCTGTCCACCGACATCCGCAAGAAGATCGCGCTGTTCGCGTCGCTGCCCGTCGACGCGATCGTCTCCGCGCGCGACGTGGACAACATCTACAAGGTCCCGCTCGTCTACAAGGAGCAGGGCGTCGACGACTTCGTGCTCGAGCACTTCGCGCTCGACGCGCCGCACGCCGCCGACCTCGCCGCTTGGCAGGGAGCGATCACCGCGGCCGACGGCGACGCGCCGCCCGTGCGGATCGCCCTCGTCGGCAAGTACATCCAGCTCGAGGACGCGTACCTGAGCGTCAGCGAGTCGCTGCGCCACGCGGGCTTCCTGCACGGCTGTCGCGTCGAGATCGACTGGATCGACTCCGAGACGCTGCGCCCCGAGAACGCCCGCGCGCGCCTGGGCGGCTGCGACGGCATCCTGATCCCCGGCGGCTTCGGCGGCCGCGGGATCGAGGGCAAGATCCTCGCCGCGAAGGTCGCTCGCGAGGAGGGCATCCCGTACCTGGGCATCTGCCTGGGCATGCAGATCGCCGTCTGCGAGTTCGCCCGCCACGTGGCCGGCATGGAGGGCGCGAACTCGACGGAGTTCGACCCGGAGACCGAGTGGCCGGTGATCGACCTGCTGCCCGAGCAGAAGGAGGTCGCCGACCTCGGCGGGACCATGCGCCTGGGCGCCGACCCGATCAAGCTGCACGCCGGCACTCGGGCGCGGGCGGTCTACGGCGACGAGGGCGTGATCTACGAGCGCCACCGCCACCGCTACGAGGTCTCGATCCGGCTGCGCGCGCGGCTCGAGGCGGCCGGGCTCGTCGCGAGCGGCACGTCGCCAGACGAGCGCCTGGTCGAGGTCATCGAGCTGCCCGACCACCCGTTCTTCGTCGCCTCGCAGTTCCACCCCGAGTTCAAGTCGCGCCCGGAGCGCCCGGCGCCGCTGTTCCGCGAGTTCGTGGCGGCCGCGCTCAAGCGGGTGGCGGCGCCTGCTGCGCAGCCGCACCCGATCGAGCAACTGCGCGCCTGACGCGCGCGTCAGACTTGCCGCCATGCGCCCCGCAAGCGAGGCCGAGCGCCGGCGGCTGAACGAGCTCTTCGCCGAGCTGTGCGCCATCGCCAGCCCGTTCGGGCACGAGGCGGCGTGCTCGGCGCGCGTGCGCGCGGAGCTCGAGTCGCTGGGCCTGCACGTCCACGAGGACGATGCGGCCAAGGCCACGGGCGCGCAGTGCGGCAACCTGCTGGCCCGGATCCCCGGCCGGGCGCCGCGGTCGATCCTGCTGTGCGCGCACGTGGACACCGTCGGGGTCGACGGCCCGATCGAGCCGGTCGTGGTCGACGACGGCTGGGAGAGCGCGGGGGAGACCATCCTCGGCGCCGACAACAAGGCGGCCGTCGCGGTCATGCTCGCCGCCGCGCGGCGCTGCGCCGTCGAGGGCGCGCCGGTCGGCCTCGAGCTCCTGTTCACGGTGTCGGAGGAGAACGCGCTGGCCGGCGCCAAGGCCTTCGACACCGGCGCGCTGCGCAGCGACTTCGGCTTCGTCTTCGACCACGCGAGCCCGATCGGCGAGGTGATCGTCGCCTCGCCGACGTACTTCCGGATCGAGGCGGCCTTCCACGGCAAGGCGGCCCACGCCGGCATCCGGCCCGAGGACGGGCGCAGCGCGATCGTCGCCGCAGCGCGGGCGATCACGTCGCTGCGCCTCGGGCGCCTCGACGAGGAGACGACCGCCAACGTCGGCTCGATCGCGGGCGGGACCGGCGGGACCAACGTCGTGCCCGAGCACGCGCGCTTCTTGGCCGAGGCGCGCTCGATCGACGACGCGAAGGTCGACGCGCTCGTCGCCGAGATGGTCGACCGCATCTACGACGCGGCCAACGACCCCGCGTGCGACGTCGACGTCGACGTCGGCGTGGAGCGGCTGTTCCAGGGCTACCGCCACCGCCCTGACGCCTCGCAGGTCCTCGCCGCCGAGCGCGCCCTGCGCGCGTGCGGCTACGCGCCGCGGCGGATCGTCACCGGCGGCGCCTCGGACGCCAATGCGCTCGAGGTCGCCGGCTTCCCGTGCACCAACCTCGCCAACGGCACCGAGCACAACCACGAGCCGACCGAGCGCGTCAGCGTCGCCGCGCTGGAGTCCATGCTCGACGTGACGTTCGCGCTGCTGGAGGCGGCGGCCGAGCAGCCGTGACGCTCGCGCTGCGCCGGGCAACGGTGGTCGCGGCCGACGGCGCACGGCTCGAGGTCGAGGTGGACGGCGAGCGGGTGCCCGCGTGGGCGGACGCCGGCCTCGTCGGGCCGTGCGAGGTCGGCGACGAGGTCATCGTCAACGTCCAGGCGCGCGAGCTGGGGCTGGGGTCGGGCGGCTTCGACGTCGTGCACTGCAACCTGACGCGGGGCCTGGACGGGGCCGGCGCGCCCGGCGCACACGTGATGAAGCTCAACTACACGAGCCTGCAGCACGCCGTCCACCCGGTCGAGGAGGGCGACCCCGCGCTCGAGCTGCCGCTGACGCGCCCGGTCGCGGTGCTGGCGCTGCACGGGCAGCTCGAGCCGCTGGCCTGGGCGTTCGCCCGGGCGGCGCCCGGGGCGCGGCTCGGCTACGTGCAGACCGCCGGCGGCGCCCTGCCCGGATCGCTGTCGGAGAGGGTGCGCGCGCTGCGGGCGGACGGGCTGCTGGCCGGCCACGTGACCGCCGGGCCGGCCTTCGGCGGCGCCGACGGGGAGGCGATCAGCACGGCCGGGGCGCTGTACCACGGCCGGCGCTGGGACGCGATCGTCGCCGGGCCCGGGCCGGGCATCCTCGGCTCGGGCTCGCCGCTCGGCCACGGCGGCCTGGCCGCGCTCGACACCGCCCACGCCGCGCTCGCCCTCGGCGCGCCGACGCTCATCGTCGCGCGCATGTCGGAGGCCGACCCGCGCGAGCGCCACCGCGGCCTCTCGCACCACACGCGCACGGTGCTCGACCTGCTGCTCGGCCGCGTGGCCGTGGCACTGCCCCCCGGCGCGCAGCGTGCCGATGAGCGTCACGACTGGCGCACGGGCGAGGCCGACCTGGCCGCCTACCCGGGCTCGACGCGGTCGATGGGCCGCGAGGACCCGCTCTTCGTCGCCGCCGCGCTGGCCGCCGGGACCGTGCTCGCTGACATGATGCGCGGCTCGTGAGCGAGCGCGACTTCCAGCGGCTCTCCTCCGAGCGCGTCTTCGAGGGCGCGATCGTGGTCATCGACCGCGAGCGCTACGGCTATCCCGACGGCGAGGAGGTCACGCGCGAGATCATCCGCCACCCCGGCGCCGTCGGCGTGGTGGCCGTCGACGATCACCACGTCTGGCTCGTCCGCCAGCCGCGCGAGGCGGCCGACGACCCGGACATGCTCGAGATCCCGGCCGGCAAGCTCGACGAGGAGGGCGAGTCGCCGCTGGACACCGGCCGGCGCGAGCTCGCTGAGGAGATCGGCCGCGGCGCCGAGACCTGGGAGCACCTGACCACGTTCTTCACCAGCTGCGGCGTGATGGACGAGCAGGTCCACCTCTACCTGGCGACCGGCCTGCACGAGCAGACCGCGGAGCCGCCGGACCACAACGAGCGCATCGAGGTCGTCCACTGGCCGCTGTCGAGCCTCGACGGGGCGATCGCCCAGACGCGTGACTCCAAGACGCTGATCGGGCTCTTGCTCCTGCAGCGGCGCTTGCAGAAAACAGGAGGCTGAGGCCACCACCGCGAAACGAGGGGGTGTTATGTCCCTCGCCGCGACGGTCCCCGCCTTCGAGCACCTCGTGCTCGACTTCCTCGCCGAGCTGGAGTTCGAGCGCGGGCTCTCGCGCAACACGCTCGACGCCTACCGCTCCGACCTGCTGCAGTACGGCCACTGGCTGCACGCCGGCGGGCGCGACGCCTTGACGGTCCGCCACGCGCAGCTCGCCGCCTTCCTCGACGAGCTGGCCGCCGGCCGCGAGGGCCGACCGCCCGTCGCGGCGGCGACGCTGCAGCGCAAGGCGGCCTGCCTGCGCTCGTTCTACCGCCATCTGCGCCGGGAGGGGATCGTCGAGCACGACCCGACCGCCGACCTGCGCGCCCCCAAGAAGTCCCAGCGCCTGCCGCAGGTCCTCAGCCGCGACGAGGTCGCGCGCCTGCTGGCCAGCCCGCGCGGCCCCGATCCACAGTCGCTGCGCGATCGGGCGCTGCTCGAGCTCATGTACGCGTGCGGGCTGCGCGCCTCCGAGGCGATCGGCCTGCTCCTGCGCGACATCGACCTCGACGCCGCCCTGCTGCGCGCCCGCGGCAAGGGGTCCAAGGAGCGGATCGTCCCCGTCGGGCGCGAGGCGGTCGCCGCCGCCAGGGCCTGGCTGCAGCGCGGGCGCCCGCCGCTCGTCGGCCTGTCGCCCGAGCCGCACCTGTTCGTCAACCAGCGTGGACAGGGCCTGACCCGGCAGGGGCTCTACAAGATCGTCCAGCGCCACGCGCGGGCGGTCGGCCTGGCCGGCCGGATGAGCCCGCACACCCTGCGCCACACCTTCGCCACGCACCTGCTCGCGGGCGGCTGCGACCTGCGCTCGCTGCAGGAGATGCTCGGCCACGCCGACATCGCCACGACCCAGATCTACACCCACCTGAGCGCCGACCGGCTCAAGGACGTCTACTTCAACGCGCACCCGCGGGCCACGGGCTGACTACGATCCGCGGCGTGGCGCGCCGCACCACCATCGCTCTGCTGCTCCTGGCGGCCCTCGCCGGCTGCGGCTCGGACAAGAGCAAGCCGGCCGACGCGACGCAGGTCAAGCCCGCCGGCGGCAACGTCGCGGTGAAGATCCCCAAGGCGGGCGTGACCTTCGAGGCCCCGGCCGGATGGCGCCGACAGAAGGGCCGGGCGCCGCTCGTCTACGCGGTCCAGACCGGCCAGGCCACGCTCGCGCTGTGGCGCTACCCGCGCACCGAGCAGCTGCCGGTCACCCACAAGGCGCTCCAGGCCGCCAAGGAGGCGCTAGTCGCGCAGATCCGCAAGCGCGACCCCACCTTCAAGGTCACCAGGGCCAAGTTGCTGCATGTCGGGCCCAAGCGGGCGGTCCAGGTGCTCGGGACGGGCGCGATCGCCGGCAACCGGCGGACGATCCGCTCGACGCACATCTACACGGAGAAGGCGGAGTTCGTCGTGGACGCCTACGCGCCGCCGACCGTCTTCGACCGCGTCGACCAGCAGGTGTTCGCACCGGTGCTCGACTCGCTGCAGATCGCCAAGCCGAAGGAATGACCGCGCGCGCGGCGGTGGTCGTCGTCGATGCCTGCGGCGTCGGCGCGCTGCCCGACGCCGCCGACTACGGCGACGCCGGCACGAACACGCTCGCGCACGTCGCCGAGGCGGTCGGCGGGCTCGAGGTGCCGACGCTGCAGCGGCTCGGGCTGGGCAACATCCTGCCGCTGCGCGGCGTCCCTCCCGCCGCCGACCCGGCGCTCCACGGGCGCCTGGGGGCGCGCGGCGCGGGCAAGGACTCGACCGCCGGCCACTGGGAGCTCATGGGGGTCGTGAGCGAGACCTCGCCGCCGACCTACCCGAGCGGCTTTCCGCCAGAGATCGTCGCGCTCGTCGCCCAGGCGTCCGGGCGCGGGGTGCTCGGCGGCGAGCCGTCCGAGGGACTCTCGGTGCTCGAGCGCCACGGGCGTCGCCACCTCGAGACCGGCGACCTGATCCTGTACACGTCGCAGGACTCGGTGCTTCAGCTCGCCGCGCACGTCGACCGCGTGCCGACCGACGAGCTCTACGCGATCTGCGCGCGCGTGCGCGAGGTCACCGACATGGGGCGGGTGATCGCGCGCCCGTTCACCGGCGAGCCGGGCGCCTTCAAGCGCACCGGAGGCCGGCGCGACTTCGCGCTGGCGCCCCCGCGGCGCTCCTACCTCGACGAGCTCGCCGACGCGGGGATCCCCACGCACGGCGTCGGCAAGGTCCCCGACCTGTTCGCCGGGCGGGGCATCGCCGAGGCCCACCGGGCGCCGGCCAACACCGAGGGCATCGCCGTCACCACGCGGCTGCTGCGCGAGCTCGACGGCGGGCTGGTCTTCACCAACCTCGTCAAGACCGACCAGGTCTACGGCCACCGCAAGGACATCGAGGGCTTCCACCGCGCGCTGCGCGAGATCGACGCCGCGGTGGCCGAGTGGCTCGCCCTCCTGCGCGACGGCGACCTGCTCATCGTCACCGCCGACCACGGCTGTGACCCCACCGCGCCGCACACCGACCACACGCGCGAGCACGTGCCGCTGCTGGCGATCGCCCGCCCGCCCGCGCACGGCCGCCACGACGGCGCGCTCGCCGACGTGGGCGCGACCGTCCATCGCCGCCTGACCGGCCGCGACGCCGCCGGCCTGCCAGGCGAGGCCTTCCTCCATGCCTGAGCTGCCCGAGGTCGAGACGATCCGCCGCCAGCTCGCGCCCCGCGTCGAGGGCCGCGTGCTCAGCGCGCTGCGCGTGGCCGACCCGCGCTGGTGCCGGCCGCTGTCGGCGCCCGAGATCGAGCAGGCGGTGTCCGGGAGGCGCGTCGAGCGGCTCGCCCGGCGCGGCAAGTACCTCGTGTGGGACCTCGCGGGCGACATGCACCTCGTCATGCACCTGCGGATGACGGGCACGCTGCTGCTCGATCCGCCCGCGGACACGCCCTACGCGCGCGTGCGCTTCGAGCTCGATGACGGAGCCCGGCTGCTGTTCTGCGATCCGCGCCGGTTCGGCACCGGCGAGCTCGCGCCCTCGGCGGCCGAGCTGTCGGCCTTCTTCGCGGCGCGCCTGGGCGTCGAGCCGCTCAGCGACGAGTTCACCGCCGAGCGGCTGCGCGCGCTGGCCCGCGGCCGGCGGGCGCCGGTCAAGGCCTTCCTGCTCGACCAGGCCACCGTCGCCGGCGTCGGCAACATCTACGCCGACGAGGCCCTGTTTCGCGCCCGCATCCATCCGCTGCGTCCGGCGGGCTCGCTGCGCGCTGCGCAGGTGGCCGCGCTGCGCGACGCGGTGGTCGCGACGCTGCACGCGGGGATCGCGGCCGGCGGCGCGACGATCGACGACTTCCGCCACGCCGACGGCGTGCGCGGGGCCTTCCAGGACGAGTTCCTCGTCCATCGCCGTCGCGGCGAGCCGTGCCCGCGCTGCGGCACGCCGGTGCGCAAGCTCGTCGCGGGCGGGCGGGCGACGTACGCCTGTGAACGGTGTCAGCGGCGCCCGCGTCGCAGGGCTTGAACTGCGGGGTTCGGCGAGTAAGGTCTCGCTTTCGCTCTAAGGGAGGCGATGATCGTCACCACAGCTCCACAGCTGCGGCTGACCCAGGTCGAACGCAACGGAATCGTGTGCCTTCGCCCGGAGGGCGAGCTCGACTACGCGACGATGGAGGCGCTGCGCGACCGGCTCGACGCGCTGGAGCGGCTGCGCAAGACCGTGCGGCTGGACCTCGGCGGGCTGACCTTCGTCGCCACCGCGGGGCTCAGCGTGCTGCTCGACGCGAGCGTGCGCGCGAGCGAGATGGGCGCCCGGCTGACCTTCTACCACGGCCGCCCGGAGATCGAGCGGGTCCTCAAGCTCAGCGGCCTCGACCGGCTGCTGAACTTCGAGCCCTAAGCCTGGATTCAGGCTAAGCGGCGACCAGATCCTCGAGCCGGCCGCTGCGGTCGGCCGCCATCAGCTCGCGGAAGCCGCCGAGGACCTCACCGTCGACGACGATCTGGGGGAAGCTCATCATCCCCGTGCGGGCGACAAGCTCGGCTCGTCCGGCCGGGTCCTTGCCTAGATTCACCTCGTCGAACGAGATCCCCCGCTGACGGAGCAGCGCCTTGGCGTGCGTGCAGAAGGAGCAGGGATCGGTGGAGTAGACGGTGACGGTCTTCATCATGCTTTACAAAGTATAGTGCCCGGCCCGATCAAGACCGAGGCGGTCGTCTTGCGGACCATTCGCTACGGCGAGGCCGATCGCGTGCTGCACCTCTATACCCGCGATCGCGGCCGCGTTGCAGCGATGGCCAAAGGGGTGCGCCGGACGCGGACGCGGTTCGGGGGCCGGCTCGAGCCGTATTTCCGGATCGCCGTCCTGCTCCACGAGGGCCGCAGCGAGCTGCTCACGGTGACCGGCGCCGAGACGGTCGACCCCCACGCGGGCCTGCGCGCCGACGCCCGTGCGCTCGACGCCGCCGGCCGGGCGTGCGACGCCGTCGCGCGCCTCTTCGAGACGGCCGAGCCGCATCCCGCCGTCTATCACCTGCTGTGCAACGAGCTGTCGCTGCTCGACCGCGAGCCGGCGCAGACGGCCACGCGCGCCAACCAGCTCGCGTTCCGCCTCAAGCTCCTGCTCGCGGCCGGCCTGGCGCCCCAGCTGGCGGCGTGCGCGAACTGCGGCGAGCGCGAGCACCTCACCGGCTTCAGCGGGGCGGCGGGCGGCGTCGTCTGCAGCGCCTGCGAGGCCAGCGCGTTCCCGCTCTCGGCCGAGGCCCACGCATTCATGGCCGAGGCGCTCGGGCGGGCGCTCGCCGACGCGCCGACCGCCGGCGAGCGCGCGCTGCGCCAGGTCGAGCGGGCGATCGGCGAGGTCGCCGAGCACCATGGACACATAAAGCTCCGGGTAGCATCGCCGCCGTCGTGACGTGGGTATACGACTTCGCCGAGGGCTCGAGGGACATGC
>DASXRF010000273.1:0-4562 GCA_036506755.1 Solirubrobacteraceae bacterium
CGGCTGCTCGTCGCCGGCGCGGGCTGCGCCGGCCTGCTGGTGACCGCCGCCGCGCGCGGGCGGGGCGTCGACGCGCCCTTCGTCAGCGTGCCGCGGGCGGAGCGGCTGGCGCGCGCCCTCGCGCTCGGGGCGCGCGAGCACGGCGGCGAGGAGGTCGACGTCGCGGTCGTGTGCACCGGCGCGCCCGCCGCGGCGGCGCGGGCGGCCGAGGCGCTCACCCCCGGCGGGCGCCTGCTGCTCTACGCCACGCCGCCCGCGCCGGGCACGCCGCTGCCCGTCGACTGGTCGCTGCAGTTCCGCCGCGAGCTCACGGTCCTGACCAGCTGGTCGGCGGGACCGGCCGACATGCGCGCCGCCGTCGCGCTGCTGGCCGGCGGCGCGGTCGACCCGCGGCCGTGGGTGACGCATCGGCTCGGCCTGGCCGACACCGGCCGGGCGCTGGAGCTCGCGCGCTCGGGCGAGGCGCTCAAGGCGGTCGTGCTGCCGTGATGGCGGCGATCCTCCACGCGCCGGGCGACCTGCGCGTCGAGGAGGTGCCGGTCCCCGACGACGGCGAGGTGCTCGTCCGCGTCGAGGCGAGCACCTGCTGCGGAACCGACAGCAAGGCGATGCTGCACGGCCACCGCATCCTCGGCCCGTACCCGTGCCGCTTCGGCCATGAGACGGCGGGCGTGCGCGAGGACACCGGCGAGCGCGTCCTGGTCGGCGACTCGGTCGCGTGCGGCGCCTGCGCGGCCTGCCGCGCCCGGCGCGCGCAGCTGTGCCGCGACCTGCGCTGGGTGGTGGGCGGCTTCGCCCAGTGGATCGCCGCGCCGGAGGCGGCGCTGCACCGCGTGCCCGAGGGCCTGCCGGCGGCCGGCGCGGCGATGGCCGAGCCGCTGGCCGCGGCGGTGCACGCGGTCGGCCGCGCCGACGACGTGCCGGCGGGCGTGGCGGCCGTGGTCGGCGGCGGGGCGATGGGGCTGATGCTCGCGCGGCTGCTCGTGCTCGGCGGTCGCTCGGTCACGGTCGCCGACCCGCACGCCGAGCGCCGCGAGCAGGCGCTCGCCCTGGGGGCGGACGCGGCCGTCGCGGTGCTCGAGCCGCGGCGCTTCGGGCTCGTCCTCGAGGCGGTCGGGCGCGCGGAGGCCTGGTGCGCGGCGCTCGCCGCGGCGGCCCCCGGCGGCACGGTCGTGCTCGTCGGCGGGTGTCCGGCCGGCACGGACGTCGCGCTGCCCGCGGCGCCGCTGCACTACGACGAGATCGATCTGCGCGGCGCATTCCACCACGACCGCGCCGAGGTCGACGCCGCGCTGCAGCTGCTGGCCTGCGGGCGCATGGACTGGCGCGCGCTCGCCGGCGAGACGGTCGGCCTCGACGGCCTCGCCGAGCGGCTGCGCGCGCCGGCGCGGGGGCCGGCTTGCAAGCTCGTCGTCGACCCGTGGGTATGAGGCCCGCGATGCGACTGCCGGCTGCACTGCTCGCCGTCGCCGTCGTGGCCGCCGGTTGCGGCGGCGCCGACGCGCCCTCGCGCGCCGAGTACGCCACCGCGGCCGACAAGATCTGCGCCGACGTCAACCGGCAGGTCGCGAAGCTGAGCGCCGGCGCGTCGGGCGGCGCGCTCGACCGGGCCCTCACCAGCCTCGGCAAGCAGCTCGACGACGCCGTGGAGCGCCTGCGCGACCTCGACCGCCCGTCCGGGCGCGACGGCGACCTCGCCAAGCGGTGGATCGACCAGCTTTCCCGCGACCGCGACCGCTTCAAGCAGATCCTGGCGGAGCTGCGGTCTGCGCTGCGCGCCCGCGATCCCGGCCGGATCCGCTCGGCCTCGCGACGGCTGGACCGGGTCAACTTCTCGGATACCGACCGGCTGGCGCGCGGGCTCGGGATGAAGGCGTGCGCGCAGTGAGGGGGAAGGGGTCTGTCCCCTTCGCCGCGGCGGGATGAAGGCGTGCGTCAGCTAAAGCTAAGGGGTCAGACCCCTGGCGCTCCCGCCCGCCACTCGAGGTGCTCGACGATCCGCTTGGAGTCGCAGATCGCCTCGCCGTCGATGACGAGCACGGGCACCGTGCGCTGCCCGGTCAGCGCGTCGACCTCGGCGCGGTCGCGCCGGCGCAGCGGGACGCGGACCGTCTCGTGCTCGAGCTCGTGCCGGCGCAGCTCGCGGGCCACGCGGCCGCACGGGCAGAGCCAGTCGGTCGGCGTGCGGCAGCGGTAGAGCGTCGCCATGGCGGGGTCGATCGTACGGCCCGCGCGCCGGGCGTGGGGGTCGTGCGATCGGCCCCGGACTAGGGGACCAGCCGTCCGGCGAGCCCGTCGGCCTGGCGGAGCGCCCCGCCGGCCAGCCGCAGCGCGAGCGGCTGGCGGTCGCCCGGCGGGCGCAGGCGCTCGGGCTCGCGCTCGCGGTACCAGGCGATCGTCGCCTCGAGCGTGTCCTCGTGGTGCGAGGGCTTCCAGCCGAGCTCGCGGCGCGCCTTGGTCGAGCGGAACGCCCACCACTGCGAGATCGCGCGCACCTCGGTCACGGTGATCGGCGGCCGGCCGGGCAGCGCTTCGAGCCCGCGGGCGAGCGCGAGCGCGGCGGGAAGCGGGAGCTTGAGCGCCGGCGGCTCGACGCCGCTCAGTCGGCCGAGGTCGGCGAAGAGGCGGTCGAGCGTGAAGTTGCGGTTGCCGAGGATGTAGCGCTCGCCCGGGCGCCCGCGCTCGTCGGCGAGCAGCTGGCCGCGCGCGACGTCCTCGACGTCGATGATGTTCAGCGCGCCGTCGACGTAGGCCGGGATCTCGCGGCGCAGGAAGCGCCGGACGACCTCGGTCGACGAGTGATTGACGTCGCCGCGGCCGAAGATGTGGGCGGGGCAGACGATGACCACCGGCAGCCCGAGCGCGGCGATGCGCAGCGCCTGGACCTCGGCCTCGCGCTTGGCGCGCACGTAGGGGATGGCGTCGGCGCCGGCGGGGAAGGGCTGCGTCTCGTCGGCGGTCGAGCGGCGCGGCGCCGGGCCGACGGCGGCGACCGACGAGGTGAACACGACGCGCTCGACGCGCGCGCGCAGCGCCTCCTCGAGGACGATCCGCGTGCCTTCGACGTTGATGCGCCACAGCGACTGAGGGTGCGCGCGGAAGTTGGCGAGCCCCGCCACGTGGAAGACGCGATCGACGCCGCGCATCGCGCGGCGCACCGCCGTGCGGTCGAGCAGGTCGGCGGTGACCGTCGCGACGGGCAGGTCGGCGAGGTTGTCCAGCCGCGTCGTCGGGCGCACGGTCACGCGCACGTCGTCGCCGCGCTCGATCAGCAGCCGCACGACGTGCGAGCCGACGAGCCCCGCGCCCCCGGTCACCAGGGTGAATGGCACGGCCAGAGACTAGGCTCCGGCGCGCATGCCCGGGGTCGCCGTCGTCTCCTGCCGACGGCCGGGCGCCGGTTACGTTCGCCCACGCCATGTCGGTCGCCGTCGTCACAGACACCACGCATTACCTGCCTCGGGAGATGATCGACGCCGAGGGCATCCGGCTCGTCTCGCTGTACGTCAACTGGCCCGGCATCCAGGAGCGCGAGGTCGACCTGCTCGACTTCACCGACTTCTACGAGCGCCTGCGCGTGGCTCGCGCGCTGCCGACGACCTCCCAGCCGTCGATCGGCGACTTCCTCGCCGTCTACGAGCCGCTGCTCGCCGAGGGCCGCGACGTCCTCTCGATCCATCTCTCAGGCGGCATCTCAGGGACGGTCGGCGCGGCGCGCCAGGCCGCCGAGCAGGCCGCCGAGCGCGGGCACGCCGGGCGGATCGAGGTGATCGACTCCGAGACGGCCTGCGGCGGCCTCGGCCTGCTCGTGCTCGCCGCCGCGCGCGCGGCCCGCGCGGGCGCGGACCTGCGCGGCGCGGTCGAAGCCGCGCGCCGCGTGCGCGAGGAGCTCAAGATCTGGTTCGCCGTCGACACGCTCGAGTACCTCCAGCGCGGCGGCCGCATCGGCAAGGCCCAGGCGATGCTCGGCACCGCGCTGAAGATCAAGCCGATCCTGTCGATCGAGAGCGAGATCCTCCCGATCGAGCGGGTGCGCACGGCGGGGCGCGCGTTCGACCGCCTGGTCGACTACATGCAGGCCCGCCGCGACGACGGCGCCGACGGCTGGGTCGTCCAGCACATCCAGGCGCACGAGCAGGCCGAGCGCCTCGTCGAGGCCGGGCGCGGGGTCTTCCGCTCCGAGCCGCTGTGGGTCTCGGAGATCGGCCCGGTCATCGGCGCGCACGTCGGCCCCGGCCTGCTCGGCGCCGGCGGCTGCCCGCGGAGCCTCGTCGAGTTCTGAGCGGTCAGCGCGTGCCCGACCGGTCCGAGCCCGTCCGCATCGACCGGTGGCTCTGGGCGGCGCGGCTGGCCAAGACCCGCGCACTGGCGGTCGAGGCGCTGAAAGGCGGGCGCGTCGCGATCAACGGGCAGGGGGCCAAGCCGAGCAAGGAGGTCCGGCCCGGCGACCGCGTCGAGGTGAGCTTCGGCCCCGTGCGCCTCTCCGTGGTCGTGCGCGCGACCGCCCTGCGTCGCGGCCCCGCGAGCGAGGCGGCGCTGCTCTACGAGGAGACGGCCGAGAG
>DASXRF010000274.1:0-26440 GCA_036506755.1 Solirubrobacteraceae bacterium
GCGCAGGTCCACGCGCGCGTGGCCGTCGGCTCTGCGTCAGCCTTCGCGCAGGCGCGTGCGCTCGCCCGCCGCCTGCGGCCCGCGGGCGGCTCGGTCGAGCTGCTCGTCGCGGATCCGTGGCTGCGGCGCGCCGAGGTCGTCGAGCACGACAACGTCGTGGTGCGCCGGTTCCCGCTCGCCCGCGGCGAGGGTGTCGCCGCGCGCGACGCGCTGCGTGACCACCTGCGTCGCGCCGCCGGGGCCTATGACGTCGTGCACGCGCACTCCGTGCGGGTCCTGTCCGCGGTGGAGTCCGTCGCGCCGGACCGCCTGGTCGTCTCGTTGCACGGCCTTCCCTCCACCGCGCTCGTCGGCGTCCTCGAGCACCTGCGCCACCGCGACGGCGACGGTGTGGTGCTGCGCGCCGCGCGAGTGGTCTGCGAGTCCGGCTGGGAGGCCGAGGCGGTGGCGCGCGCTCTCGGCGTCTCGCGCGGGCGGATCGAGGTCGTGACGCCGCCGCTGGACGTCGAGGCCGTGCGCCAGGCGCAGCCCTTCGCGACCGAGTCGTCGGTCGTGGCCGCCCTGGGCGGGCTGCGGCGGCACTCCGGCCTCGAGCGCGCGATCGGCGCGTTGCCCGGCCTGCCCACGCGTTTCGAGCTCGTCGCGCTCGACCCGGCCCACGGGCGCCGCTGGGTTCGCGCTCTGGCTGCGGACCTCGGCGTCTCCCACCGCGTCCGCTTCCCCGCTCCGGGCGACGCGGTGCGGCGCCGCTGGCTGCGAACGGCGCGTGTGACGACGGCGCTGTCGCGCACCGGGACGCCGGTCGGCCTCCTGCTCGAGGCTGCGGCCGCCGGGGCCCTCCTCGTCGCGTCCGATGTCCCCGCCCACCGCGAGGTTTCTGACCGACTGCCGCCCGGGACCGTCCATGTCGTGTCGACGCGCGCCTCGCCGCTCGCGGTCGCCGATGCCGTGCTGGCGCAGAGCCGGCGCCGGGCGGCGCTGAACGGAGTCCGGCTGCCCAGCGCCGACGACGTCGTCTCGCAGACGATCGCGATCTACACGGCCGTCGACGAGGCCGCCCGGTCACGCAACGGCCGCGCGCCGCTCGCGCCGGCCGGCCGGTAGCGGGGCGCTCGATGGAGGCGTGGAACGCGCTCGCCGACAAGCGGACGCCCGTGGTGTCCGCCGGCGCGGTGCCCCTCGTCCGCCCCGCGGTGCTGCACGGCGCGTTGGTCGTCGGCGCCCTCGGCCTGTGGGCGATCGCGCTGACGCGCGTTGATCTGCGCGAGATCGGTGACCTCGGGCTCCTCGACGCGCTTCCCGTCACCTGGTTCGTCGCGTTCGGGCTGCTGCTCGCCGGCTTCGCGCACGCGGTGTCGCGAAAGCAGCCCACGACGCCCCTGCTCGCCGTCTACGTCGTCGCACTGATCCTCGTCCTGCACGGCACGACCCCGCTGCTCTACGACGAGCCGCGCTACGCGTGGACGTTCAAGCACCTCGGCGTCATCGACTGGATCGCCGCGTCGGGCCATGTCGACCGCACGCTCGACATCTACAACAACTGGCCGGCGTTCTTCGCCGTCAACGCCTGGCTGAGCAGCGTCACCGGGGTCTCGCCGATGGAGTACGCCGAGTGGTCGCAGGTCTTCTTCGAGCTGCTCAACGCGGCGGCGATCCTGTTCACGCTGCGGGCCCTGACCATCGAGACCCGGCTGATCTGGCTGGCCACATGGCTGTTCCTGCTGAGCAACTGGATCGCGCAGGACTATCTCGCCCCGCAGGCGTTCGTCTTCCCGCTCGCGACGGTCCTTCTCGGCCTGTGCCTGCGGTGCGGCCCCCGGTCCGCGCGCGTGCCGCGCCCGCGCGCCGGCTTGGTCACCGGCGGCCTGTGCTACCTGGCGATCGTCGCGACGCACCAGCTGACCCCGATCGTGGCGATCATCGGGGTGACCGTGCTCGCGGTCGCCGCCCGGCGCGTTCCGCTGTGGGTGCCGCTCGCGATGCTGGTCATCGAGGCCGCCTGGGTCGCCCACGCGTGGGGCTTCCTGCACACGCACATCAACCTGCTGTCGTTCGACCTGGCCGGGAACGCGCACCCCACGCCCACGCCGCACGCCGCGACCGGGTTCAAGGTCGTCAGCTGGGCCTCGCGCGCGCTCGTCGCAGTCATGTTCGCGCTGGCCGCGGCCGGGTTCTGGCGCCGGTACCGCTCCGGACGCGGCGACCTGGCGCCGACGGTCCTGCTCGCGGCGGCGATGCCTGCCGCAGCCGTGCTCAACTACGGCGGCGAGGGTGGCATGCGCACCTACCTGTTCGCCCTGCCCTGGCTCGCGTTCCTCGCCGCCGCGCTCTGCCTCGAACCGCGGCGCCGCGCGCCGCGGACGGGCGTCCTGGCGGTCGCGGCCGTGGCCGCCGTCAGCGCGCTCGTCGGGACGCTTCTCCTGTTCGCGTACTACGGGCGCGAGCTGATGGACCACATCTCCCGCGACGACGTCCGCGTCGCGCTGTGGTTCGAGCGTCACGCGCCCGTCGGCTCGGCGCGGGTCCAGCTCACCGCCAACATCCCCGAGCGCGTCACGGCGCGGTACGCGGCGCTGCGCGGCGGCGCGTACAGCAACATCCTGGCCAACCACCGGCCGTTCGCCGGCCGACTTCTGGGTGCCCGCGACGTTCCCGCGCTCGAGCTGTACCTCGCGCGGCTGGGCTCCACGAGCGATTACGTCCTGCTGAGCCCGTCGCAGGAGCACGAGGCCCGGATGCTCGGGTCGGTCGCGCCGCACTCGACCGAGAACCTCGGGCGGGCGCTGTCGCGCTCACCGCACTTCAAGGCCGTCTACCGCTCCGGCCAGGCGGTGGTGTACCTGTGGACCCCATGATCCCCGTCCTGCTCTACCACTCGGTCAGCGACGACGCTGACGCCTACGCGGTCGGCCGCGCGGAGTTCCGCGAGCACGTCCGGGTGATCGCGGCGTCGGGTCGAGTCGCGCTCGACGTCACGACGCTCGCCCGCGGCCTGCGCGGCGAGCTGCCGCTTCCGGCGCGTGCCGTCGCCGTCACGTTCGACGACGGCTTCGCCGACACGCTCGACGCCGTCGCTCAGCTGGCCGCCGCCGGCGTCGTGTCGACGGTGTACGTGACGAGCGGCTACGTGGGGCGTCCGGGCATGGTGTCGGGCGCCGGCGTGGCCGAGCTCGGTGCCGCGCCGGCGGTCGAGCTCGGCGCGCACGGGGTCCGTCACCTGCGCCTCGACGAGCTGGCGCTCGACGCCATCGACGAGGAACTGACCGTCAGCCGGGCGCGTCTCGAGGACCTCGCTCAGGCGCCCGTGCGTTCGTTCGCCTATCCGCACGGCGCCCACGACCGGCGCGTGCGCGCGCGTGTGGCGGCGGCGCGCTACGCGTCGGCGGCGGCGGTCAAGAACGCGCTGTCGCACGCCGGCGACGATCCGCTCGCGATCGCGCGCTGGACCGTCATGCGCGGCACCCCGGCGGCCCGCGTGGCCGCGCTGCTGGAGGGCCACGGCGCCCCGCTCGCCTGGCGGCGCGAGCGGCTGCGCACGCGCGGCTGGCGCCACGTCCGCCGCGCGCGCCGCCGGCTCGGAGTCGTGGCATGACCGGCGCGCAGAACCGGCGCGCGGTCGTGCAGACGCTGGCTGCGGGCGCCTGCCTCGCCGCGATCGGTTTCGTCGCCGCGGGCGCTCCGCCCGCCGCTCGCCTGATCGCGGTGGTCACGGTGTTCACGCTGGCGCCCGGCGCCGCGATCGTGCCGGCGCTGCAGCCGCGCAGCGTCGCGGGCGAGCTCGGCCTCGTGATCGCGACCAGCCTCGCGTCGGTGGCGCTCGTCGCGCAGGCGATGCTCTGGCTCGGGTGGTGGGATCCCGACGCCGCGACGTACGCGGTCGCCGGCGTCTGCCTGGCGGCGCTCTGCGGCCAGGCCGTACGCGCCCGCCGCCCCTAAGCGTGGATCCAGGCTAAGCGCCCTCAGAGACGCACCACGCTCAGGACCGGGTCGACATTGCGGCGCAGCCAGCGCCTCTGCGGGTGCAGCGTGCTCTGAGCCAGCCGCTGCGCCACATGCTGCAGCCAGGTCAGCAGCACGAGGTGGCGCAGCGCGAGCCCGTCGTGCGCCCGGGCATAGGGCGCCAGCAGGTCCGCCTCGAGGGGCGTCAGCGGATCGCCGAGCAGCACGCGCCGCGTCACCTCGCCGAACGGGCGGCCCTCGCTCGCCGACCGCGTGGAGAGGACCAGATGCGCGACGTCGACGGCCGGGAGCTCGAGCGCGTGCGAGGCCTCCCAGTCGACGACGCCGGTGAGCGCCGACGCGTCTGGGGCGAGCAGGACATTCCCGAGCCAGAGGTCCCCGTGGACGCGGCCGGCCAGGACGCGGCGTCCGCGCAGGGCCGAGGCCACCTCGGCGCGCAGTCCGACCAGCTCCGGTCCTGTTCGTCCGCGCGCGCGGATGATTCGATCAAGGCGCTCGTCCAGGACGGAGGCGAGGAGGTCGTCGTCGACGACGCGCGGCGCCGCGGTCGCGCGGTAGAGCACGTCCATGCCGCGAGCGGTCGCCGCGAGCGCCCGCTCGCGCGCGGCGGTCCGCGCGAAGCGGCGACCGTCGACGCCGGGCAGAGCGGCCTCGACGCGGTACGGCCGGCCGTCCACAGCACCCTCGCACACGACGTCGGGCAGCACCGACCTGAAGCCGTTCAGGCCGGCGGCCGAGCGCAGCACGGCGAGGTGGCGCCGCTGCGAGGTCAGCGCGTGCGCACCGGCCGCCGACCAGGCGATCTTCACGGCGACGTGCGCGTCGTGGCGCGGGCCGGCGAGGAACACGACGACGTCGGAGTCCGTGCGCACGGGCCAGCGTCGCCAACGCTCCGCGCCGGCGAGCGGAGCGGAGACGAGCACGCGCGCCGCGAGCCGGCCGCTTCGCGCGCGCCGCACCCAGCCGCCGCTCGCCGCCTCGCCGAGCATCGCTCGAACATCGGCGGCTCGCGCGCGCTGCCGCGGCCCCGCGCAGGCGTACGCGACGAGTCCACCGGCCGCCACGCACTCGCTGACGAGGAAGCCGAGGCCGGCGCCGGCCGGGCCGAGTGCATGCACGAGCGGCGCGGCCAGTCCCAGCACGATCGCGGCCTTGACCCAGAGCGCGACGACCACGCGGCCGAGGCGGCGGTCGACCCGCGCGACGCTCACGGCCAGCGTCATCACGAGGTTCGGCAGGGCGGCAAGCGCGAGCAGCCGGAGGCCCGCCGCCGCCTCGCGCGCGTACGCGGCGCCGAAGAGCGACAAGATGGACGGCGCAAGGAGAACGAGCAGGGCGACCGCCGGGACGAGCAGGCAGGCGCCGTGCCACGCGGCCTGGCGCACGAGAGCGGGCAGCTGCTGTTGCTGCTGCGACCCATGGAGGACGAGGGACGTCCCGATGCTGTCGGCCACCGCGTAGAGCGGCAGGGCGACGGCCCACGCCAGCGCGAAGTACGCCGTCGTCGTCGCGCCGGCGACCGCCGTCACGACCACCGGCAGGAGGTTCGTCGAGGCCAGCCACGCGACCGCGGCGGTGTAGTCGGCCGCGGCGTAGCGCGCGAAGTCACGCGCCGGCGGGCGGCGCGCCGACGGCCCCGCCCTGGGCCGGCGGGTCAGTCGCGTGAACACGAGGGCGTTGACGGCGACGACGGAGAGCAGCATCGCGACCGTCCACGACGCGAAGATCCCGTAGACCGGCAGCGCCGACGCCAGCGCAACGAGCAGCGCGACCTTCAAGACCGAGAAGACCGCGTTCTCGATCGGCACCCAGACCGCGCGTCCCAGCGCCGTGAGCACGCCGTCCTGGATGGCGAACACCGACCAGCCCACCGTCGAGAGGACGAACCCGGCGGTCAGCGCCGGCGCGGATCCGAGGAACGACAGCCGCGGCGCCCATGCCGATGCCCCGAAGACGAAGACCGCGGCGATGCACGCGCCGACCAGGCCGCTCGCCGCGTACGACCGCGCGATGTAGCGTCCGGTGCGCGTCCCCGCGCCTGGTAGGAAGCGCACGAGGATGTTCGGCAGGTCGAGGCTGGCGGCGCCCGCCAGGAACATCATGGACGCGATCAGCGCCGCGTTGGTACCGACCACATGGGCGCTGTACGTCTTGGCCGCGATGATCCAGTAGAGGAGACCCGCGGCGGCGGTGGTGGCCGAGTTCACCACGAGCGCGAGCGCGTCGCGGTGCATCGGTGCGCGCAGCAGCTCGCGAGCCCGGGGCGGGTCGATCAGCGCGCGGACGCTCTCAACGCCGCGCATGAGCCCGGTGGCGCAGCGAGAGCCTGACGGCGCGGGCGAGCAGGCCGGCGGGGCCGCGCTCCCGGGCGCCGAGGACGGCGAGCACGATGTCGCCGCCGGGCGACCGCGGCGGCGGGCGACACATCGCGCAGGCGCCCGGCGCGTGGCCGATCGCCTGCTCGACGGCGAGCGCGAGGCCCGCCTGGTATGGCCGCCGGACGACGCGAACGCCGGCACGGCGCAGCTCGGCGGCGCCGTTCGCCACGGCGATGCCGCGGAGGGCCAGGCGCAGCATCGGCAGGTCCTCGGGACCGTCGCCGACCGCGAGCGCCGGCGCCGCCTCGTCGCCGACGCGCGCGAGCAGGGCGCGCAACCCCGTGGCCTTGTCGACGGAGGCGGGCACGAGGTCCGTCTGGCCCTCGCCCGGCACCACCCGCAGCGCGACGGGCGCCGCCGCGTCGAGCGCCGCCCGGACCGCGCCCATGCCGATCGGTCCGCCGCTCCGGCGCTGCTGCGCCCGCACGATCCAGCGGTGGTCGGCGCCCACCTCGGTGTCGGCGCGCGCGGCCAGGCATGCTCGTGCGCGCCCGACCGCCGCGATCGCGTCGGCCCCGACGAGGGCGATCGCCTCGCCGGCGCGCGCGTCGTAGATGGCCGTGCCGTACTCGGCCACCCCGCCGGCCAGTCCGTAGGCGTCGCAGCGCTCGGCGATCTCGCTGACGGACCGCCCGCTGGCCAGCAGCGGGCGCAGGCCGTGGGCGAGCAGCGCGCGCAGCGCGAGCGCGCCGGCCGGCGATGGCGCAGGGAACCCGAGCGTGTCGGTCTCGAGGACACCGTCGACGTCGATCGCGCAGAACGGCCCACGGCACGGGCGCGTCACGTCGTCGAGGAAGCGCGCCGCGAGGTAGCGCTGCACCGCCCGCGCGGACCTGCGGCGGGCGGCGTGAGGGCTCAGCCGCCGGTCGCGGACGGCCGCCCAGTGGGCGACGAGGTTGTAGACGAGCCAGCGCTCGTCGTCGATCGACTCGCCGTCCTCGCTCGCAAAGGCGCGACGCAGCTCGTCGCCGTCGAGCCGCTCCCACGCCGCCGCGCCGGCGACATCGAACGCCGCGTCGTAGCAGGCGAGGTTGCGGTTCGAGAACGCACGCTCGTCGGCCTTGATCTTGCACGGTCCGGCGAACCAGGTGTCGGGCGCCATCCAGCCGTCGACGATGGACGGGCGCTCGACCCGCAACAGCTCGCGCACGGCGCGGTCGAGCGCGGCCACGCGCGCCAGGCGCCAGCCGCGCCCGAAGGCCTGGCTGAGCAGGTTGGCGGCCACCTCCCACACCGCGTCCTCGCCGCGCAGGTCTTCGGCGCGGTCCACGGAGACGGCGAGCGTGCGTTGCCGCGCCGCCGCGTAGCGCGCCACGGTCGCCGCATCCGGCTCTGAGCGCTGCTCGTCGGGCAGCCATCTCCGGAAGACCAGTCCGTCGACGACGCCGTGGATCTCCGGGACCCACCCCTCGAGCCGGCGCTCGACCGCGAGGACGTGATCGCCGAAGTAGCCGATGCCCGCGCCGCGCACCAGGACGTCCTGCGGCGGCCGGTCGTCGAGCGCGATGCGGTAGCGCGCGGCGCAGTGGCCGCGCCGCGGCCGGTCGGCGAGCGGCAGACGCTGCACCGAAAGCACGCGGGCGCCGGGCCGCAGGCGCTCGAAGCCGGCGGCGATCGCGCCGGGCGCGAGCCGCTCGTGGACCGACCACTCCTCCCACGGCAGCAGGACGGCGGGCCAGCGCGCGAGGGTCGCCGGCAGCGCCTCCTCGAAGAGCGCGAGCATGAGCACGACCCGAGTGCGCCCGAGCCGCTCGATCGCCGCGGCGGCGCAGGCAAGCGAGGCGCCACTCGACGGCGGGTCGTCGGTCAGCGCGACCAGCCCGCCGGCCGCGGCCACGGCCCGCAGCACCCCCCGCTTGGCCGCCGGCAGCGGGTGCCAGGGACGCATCGTGATCGCGACGGCGGACGCGTCGCCGCGCGCCCGCAGCAGCGCGGCCGCGAGCGGCGCCAGGTAGCTGCCCGACGTGCGCAGCCCGACGACCGCGATCGGCGCGGAGGCGGCGGGTGTCGACTCCCGCAGCCGGTCGACCAGCCGCGCGAGGTCGTCGGGGTGCTGGTCGAAGCCGCGAAAGCACGACGGCAGGCGCACGGTCCGCGCGCTTAGCGCGGCGGCGGGGAGCTCGGCGGCGAGCGCCCGCGCCTCGCCGGCCAGGGGCGCGGCGCGGCGCCCGGTGACGACCGCGTCGGCGAGGCCGTCGACCAGCCGCCCGAGCCGGGCGTCCCAGCTCCGAAGCGCGCCGAGCCCCCGGGGTAGCGTGGCGAGCCCCGCGGCGGCGGTCCGCGCGAAGGCCGCCGACCGATCCCAGCCGGCGCCGCGGGCCACGCGCTCGACCTCGGCCAGCCGCAGGCGGTCGGCCTCCAGGACGTCCTCCGCGATCTGGCGAAGGCCGGCGGCCAGGAGGAAGGCGTTCAACGCGTCCCCGGCCGCGGCGCGCTGCGCGAGCAGCTCGGCCAGCTCGCCCGACCCGTTGCGCAGCTCGAGCAGGGCGAGCGGCGCGGGCGGCGCGCTCGCCGCGGGGCGCGCCGCCGCGGGCGTCTCGATCGCTGCCATCAGCGTCCGGCTCCCGCCGGCTCGTACAGCGCGCGCCGCCACCAGCGGCTGCGTAGATACGCGAAAGGCCCCACGACCATGCCGCGGCGCTCGAGGCGGGCCAGCTCGGCCGGCAGCGCCGCCGGTCGGCGCGCGTTCTTCGGTGAGCGGGGACTGAGGACGTAGGCGAGCGCCCACGGCGCCCGCGCCGATACGTCGAGCACCCGCCACGGCTCGTCGACGAGCGTCTTGGCCACGTAGGCCGAGAGACCCACGCCGTAGCTGTACGCCTGGCGGCGCAGGCTCTCGTAGTCGGCGCGGTGCCGGTGGCGCACGACGGCGGTGGGCTCGTAGACGAGGCGGTGGCCGGCCGCGATGACGTCGAAGAACGCGGCGAGGTCGTCGCCGCCGCGGGCCGGGCTGCCCGCACCCAGGGCGGGGTCGAAGCCGCCCATCTCGCGCAGGGCGTCAGTCCGGAACGCCATGTTCGCGCCCGAACCGAAGACGCCCGCGGTGTAGGGATACAGCAGCGCGCCCGGCGGGCGCCGGCCGTCGAAGACGCGCCGTTCGAAGCCCTTGGCGAACCCCCACATGGCGTCGACCCAGACCTGGGCGTCGGACTCGAGCTCGGCCGGCAGGACGAGGCCGGTGACGCAGGCCACGTCGGGCGCGGCCTCGAAGGCCTTGGCCAGCTGGGCCAGCCAGCCGCGGTCCGGGAGAGCGTCGTCGTCGGTGAACGCGACGATCGCGCCGTCGGCGCGGGCGAGCCCGCGGTTATGGGCGAGCGCCAGGCCGTGCCGCGGCTCGCGCACGTAGCGGACCGGGTGCGGCGCCCCGGTGCGCCGGCTCACCAGCGACCGCACCCCTTCGCCGCGCGACCCGTTGTCGACGACGACGACCTCGAAGCGCGGGTAGTCGAGCGCGAGCAGGGCGTCGAGCGTCGCGCCGAGCGTGCCGTCGCCGTCGCGGGTTGCCACCACCACGCTGGCCGCCGGCGCGCGGGCGAGGAACCGCGCGTGCTCGCGCTGGCAGCGCGGCGGCGCACCGTCGCGCGCGGGCGGGCCGTCCGCGCGCAGGTGCGCCTCGATGCGCTCGTGCAAGGCACGGGCCGCCCGCGCGGCGAGACCGGCCCCGTCGGCGTCGCCGTCCAAGGGCAGCTCGACGACGCCGACCAGCTCGCCGTGCACGCGCACCGCGACGGCCGCGCCGGCGTAGGGCCGGCCGTCCGCTGCACGCGCCGGGACGGCCGGCGCCGGCGCGTTCGGCTCGACCTCGAGCAGGCAGACAGGGCCCCGGTCAGCCATGGTCCCGGAAGCGCAGGACGCGCTTGGCCGCCGTGCGCGCGGCTCGGTCGATCGCCGTCAGCGGGAGGGCCTCGGCGACGTACTCGGCGTATTCGTGCGGGCGGCCGCCGACCGCCTCCTTGAACTGGGCGAGCGAGCGCGAGGCGCCGGTCTCGCCCATGTGGTAGGTCCGGCAACCCGCCCGGCAGGCGTCCTCGATCGCGAGGCGGTGGAGCAGGTAGCTCGCCCGCGTCGGTCCGCCCACGTCGACGTCGAGGACGCCGCGGGTGTAGTGCGCGTTGGTGCCCTGGAGGACGAGGATCGCCGCGGCCGGCCGGTCCTGGGCCCAGGCCACCCACAGCCGGCTCGCGTCGCCCAGGTCGGCGAGCAGGCGCCGCAGCTTGTCGATCGGGTCTCGGTGGCGCGCGCGCAGGCGGGCGAGTGCGAGCGGCTCGTGCTGGCGGCGCGCCCAGCGCTCGACCGAGCGCATGAAGAGCTCGTAGAAGACGGGCAGCCGGCGGCCGTCCTCGTCGAGCTCGACGGTCAGCCCCGCCCGCTCGGCGCGGCGGACGTGGTTGCGCGCGCGGTTGGAGAAGCCGGTCTTCCAGATCGCGTCGAACCCGGGCTGCAGGTCGATCACGTGCGCGCACCGGCGCAGCCTGACGACGCCGGGTGGCGTCGCCGCCGACCAGACGTCGGCGTGCAGCGGATTGGGACGCACCCGGACGCTCAGTGGGACAGACGCGCGCAGGTCCGCCAGCACGGCGCGCACCTCGTCCGCGCGTGGCTCGGGCCCCACGAGCCCGCCGAACCCCCACGCCGCCAGCAGCGACGCCTCGCAGCCGGGACGCCGGCGCGGACGGACGAGCGGCAGGACCATCCGCCGGCCGGCGCCGAAGTCGTAGAGCCGGCTGACGTCGCGCGCGCCGGTCACCGCGCACAGGCAGTCCGTCCAGGCCGGCGTCTGGGTGACGAGGACGTCGGGGTCCAGCCGGGCCAGCTCCGCCCAGGCGTCGCGTGGGGCCGGGCTCGAGACGTCGACGGTCATGCGCCGACGAGCCGGACGCTGCCGGCGACGTAGCCGGCGGTCGTGAGGGCGAGTCCGGCGACGACGGCGCCGGCGCGCGTCAGCCCCGCGCGGTCGCCGTGGGCGGCGTCGGCGAGCCCGCGGCCGACCGCCGCGGGCAGCGTCCGCAGGGCGAACGCGCGCTCGGAGGCCAGGCCGTCGTGCCTGCCGGCCACCGCGGCGACGCGCGCCTTCGACTGGCCCTCGGCGAAGCAGCGCGCCCGGAAGTAGCGCCACGTCGCGCGGTCAGCAGGCACGGCGTGGGCGACGCGGGCGCGCGGCTCGTGGACGAACGTCCCGCCGGGCAGCCGCCGGGCGGCGCGGATGCACAGCTCGGTCTCCTCGCAGCCGGTCGGCCGGAGCCCGACGCGACCGATGCCCGCGCGAAACCCACCGACCGCGTCGAGGACGTCGCGGCGCATCGACATGTTGGCCCCGATGAGGTTGCGCACGAGTCCGCGCCTGGTCGGCATGCCCGCGTAGGTGCAGCCGACGACCCAGTCGAACTCCGCAGGGAAGCCGGGCGGGCGGCCGCCGAGCCAGCGCGGCTCGATGGCGCCGCCGACGCCGAGCACGCGCGCGTCGGCGTAGGGGGCGGTCAGGTGCTCCAGCCAGTCGGGCGCGGCCACCGCGTCGTCGTCGAGGAACGCCACGACGTCGCCGCGGGTCGCCGCCACGCCGCTGTTGCGTGCACCCGACAGGCCGCGCGCCTCGCGGCTCGGGATGGCTGCGACGCCGTCGATCTCGGCGCGCACCCGGGCGAGCAGCGCGTCGTCGTGGTCGACGACGACGAAGATCTCGCCCGGCGGCGAGGTCTGGCTGCGCACGGAGGCGACCGCGGCTCGCAGGAGGGCCCAGCGCTCGCCCGTGTACGCGCAGATGACCACGGAGACGGCCACAGTCGCCGCCGATCGTGTCGTGGGCGATGCGCCGCATACGGGGAAATCGGTCCGGGTGTTCGGTACTCCCCGACGCCCCGCTACCGGTAGGCGCGCACCCAGTCGACCAGCATGACGGCGGGCCAGGGCGTCGTCGTGTCCGGCAGGCCGGTCCAGTCGTTGCCGACGGCGACGTTGAGCACCAGGTGCAAGGGCCGGTCGAAGACCCAGCGGCCGCCGAGCGAGGCGTAGCGGGACGGCGCGATCGCATCGCCGATGCGCCGGCCGTCGACGAGGAAGCGGATCGAGTGCGCGCGCCACTCGACGGCGTACACGTGGAAGCCCGCGCTGAATGGCGCCGGCGCGCGCAGCAGGCGCTCGCCCGAGACGTCGCGGCTGGGCGCCCGGGCGTCGGGCCCGTGGACCGTGCCCTGGTAGGCGAACGGATCGTTGCCGACCACCTCCACGACGTCGATCTCACCGCTGCGCGGCCACGGCCTCGCGCCGTCCTCGTCGTCCCCGAGCAGCCAGAAGGCCGGCAGGAGGCCGCGCCCGGCGGGAACTCTGATCCGCGCCTCGATGCGCCCGAAGCGCGGCTCGAAGCGGTCGATCGTCTGGATCCGCGCCGAGGTGTACGCCGGCTGGCCGGTCCCCCCGCGGCGCGCGACGATCCGCAGGTGCCCGGCGCCGTCGAGCGCGACGTTGGCGGTGCGGCTGGTGTAGATCTGGCGCTCGCCGGCGGAGCGTCCCCACGGGCCGAGCGCGTAGCCCCACTTCGCAGGGTCCGGCCGCCCCCCGGCCGGCCCGGCGAACTCGTCCGCCCACGCGGGTCGCGAGCGCGGCCGCGCGTGCGCCCGCGCGACGCGGATGATGCGCTTGAGGGTGATGGTCTGCGTGCCGACCGAGACGCGCGCCGCGAGCCGGTGCCGGCCGGCCGTCAGCGTGCGCGTGTCGAGCCGCCCGGCGCGGCCGTAGCCGAAGGGCGCGTGGTGGTCGACGTCGAGCACCCAGCCGTCCACGGCGAACTCCACCGCCCGGATGGGCCGCTCCGAGCTGACAAGGAACGGGATGTCCCCGGCGACCGGCCGCGTGGTCTGCGGTGCGACGAGCTGCACGCCGCTCGTGGCGTCGCCGCCGGTCGCGCCGAGCGCGAGCGCGACGGTCCACCAGACCCCGATCGCCGGCATGGCGCCGATCGTGGCATCCGCGCGCGCCGCCGTCGGGGGAGATGGCTCCGCGCTACCGGTACACGCGCACCCAGTCGACCAGCATCGCGGCGGGCCAGGGCGTGGTCGCGTCGGGCGGACCGGTCCAGCGGTTGCCGACGGCGACGTTGAGCACGAGGAAGAAGGGCCGGTTGAAGACCCAGCGCCCGCCGCGTGACGCGAAGCTCGCCGGCGTGACCGGCCCGTCGACGGAACGCCCGTCGACGAGGAACTGGATCGCGTTCTCGCGCCAGTCGATCGCATAGACGTGGAAGTCGTCGCTGAACGCGGATCGTGCCCGGACTGAGCGCTGCTCGGAGACGTCGCTGTCGGGCGCCTTCTCGCGCGGGCCGTGCACGGTCCCGTACCACGTGAACGGGTCGTTGCCGGTGATCTCCATGACGTCGACCTCGCCGGCCTGCGGCCAGCTCGCGCCCTCGTCCAGGTCGTAGCCGAGCAGCCAGAACGCGGGCAGGAGCCCGCGGCCGGCGGGGACCTTGATCCGCGCCTCGACCCGTCCGAAGCGCGGCTCGAACTTGTCCCGGGTCTCGATGCGCCCGGACGTGTACGCCGCGCCGCCGGAGGCCTCCGGCCGGGCGACGATCCGCAGGTGGCCGGCGCCGTCGGTGGAGACGTTGGCCGCACGGTCGGTGTAGTCCTGCTGCTCGCCGGCGCTCGCCCCCCACCGGCCGGTGTCGAAGCTCCACTTGCTTGGGTCGGGCGGCGCCCCGGCCGGACCGTTGAACTCGTCGGCCCACACCGGTTCGGGCTCGCCGGGCGGCGGGTCGCTCACCGGCGCGAGCTGCGCGCCGGGCGCGGGCGCTGTCGGCTCCGCCCCGGGCGGCGAGCCGGCCGCCGGGGCACGCACGCGGATCGCCCGCCGCAGCGTGATCGCCCGGCCGCGCAGCCAGACCCGCGCGGCGAGCCGGTGGGTGCCCGGACGAAGCCCCGCGGTGTCCAGGAGGCCGGCGCGGCCGAAGGCGAACGGCGACCGGCGGTCGACGTCGCGCACGTGCCCGTCGACCGCGAACGCGACGCGCCGGACGCCGCGCGCGGGCCGGATGAGGAAGGCCACCTTGCCGCAGACCGAGGCGTCGTTGCGCGGCGCGACCAGCCGGACGCGCGCGCCGGCGGCGCCGGCATGCGCGGTCAAGAAGGCGTGGACGGCGAGCAACAGCAGACCAAGCGCGGCGGGCAGCCGAGGCACGGCGGGCTGTCATACCCGCGCCCCGGCGGCTTGGCACCCGATCAGGCCGGTGGAGCGCCGTTGCGGGGGCCGAGGCTGCGCAGGGCGCGGATCAGCTCGCGCTCGTCGATCGCCGGCCGGTCCTCCTCCTCCCTTCCCGACCGCCGCGCCGCCTCGCGCAGCCGCTCGCCCGCCTCCACCGCCTCGGCGCGCGTGTGGACGCCAAGCTTGCCGAGCACGTGCTTGATGTGCGAGCGGACCGTGCCCGGCGCGAGCGCCAGGCGCTCCGCCATGTCGGCGGTCGAGGCGCCTTCGGACAGCAGGTCGAGGATCTGCCACTCGCGCGTCGTCAGCTCGCTCTCGAACCCGCGCAGGCGACGTCGCGCGCGCGACAGCGCGCGCAGCTCGGAGACGAGGCGCCGGGTCAGGCGCCGCGAGATGGCCGCCTCCCCCTCGGTGAGCCCGCGGGCGGCGCGAACGATCGCGTCGGCCGGCACGTCCTTGCCCAGGAAGCCCGCGGCACCGGCCTCGAGCGCCAGCAGCGCGAGCTGCTCGTCAGGGCGGGCCGCCAGGACGAGGACGGGCAGCCCGGGGTGGCGCCGTCTGATGCGCAGCGTGGCGGTCACGCCGTCGACGCCGGGCGTGTCGGCGTCGATGACGACGACGTCAGGGTCCGAGTCGTCGGCCGCGGTCACGCCGTCGACCCCGCTCGCCGCCTCCGCGGCGACCGTCATCTCGGGCGCCCGGTTCAGCGCCTCGCGCAGCGCCCTCCGCGCCGCTGGGTCGTCGTCGACCACGAGCACGCGCAGCGGAGGCGCTCCATTCCCGGCAGAGCTTGTGTGTTCGTCCAAGACTGAACCTGGGCCGGACGCTACCGGCGGCGGGAAGGGGATCCGGGGGGAAGATCGTCCTGACGGTCGACTGTCCACGTCAGTTCGCCGGGTAGGACTCGTACCCTTCCGCCAGTGGAGCGCGTGACAGTCGCCGGAGCGATCGAGGTGGCGCACTTCACGGACCCCGGCTGCCCGTGGGCGTGGTCGGCGAGCCCCGCGCACGCGGTGCTGCGATGGCGCTACGGCGACGCCCTGCGCTGGCGGCTGGTGCTGATCGGCCTCACCGAGCGCGCCGAGCAGTACGTCGCGCGCGGCTACACGCCCGCGCGCCAGGCGCTCGGCTACCAGCGCTTCCGCCGCTACGGCATGCCGTTCGCCGTCCAGCCCCGGCGGCGGATCGCGGCGACGGGGCGCGCGTGCCGGGCGATCGTCGCCACCCGGCTCGTCGACCCGCCGCGCGAGGAGCACGCGCTGCGCGCCCTGCAGCTCGGCATGTTCACGCAGGGCCTCGTGCTCGACGAGGACGCCGACATCGCGCGAGCCCTCGAGCGCGTGGACGGCCTCGACGTGCGCGCCGTGCTCGCCGCGCTCGACGACCCCGAGGTCGAGCGCCGCTACGAGGCCGACCGCGCCGAGGCACGCACCGCGGCCGGCAGCGCGACCGAGTTCCAGGGCAAGGCGGCACGCACGGACGGCCCCGTGCGCTACACCGCGCCCTCGCTGGTCTTCTCCGGCGACGGGCGGCGCCTGGAGGCCGGCGGCTTCCAGCCCGTCGAGGCCTACGACGTCATCGTCGCCAACCTCGATCCGACCCTGCCGCGGCGCGAGGCGCCCGAGACCGCCCTCGACGTCCTGCGCGCCGCGCCGTTCGCGCTGGCCACCGCCGAGGTCGCCGCCGTGCTCGCCCGCGGCAACGACGCGCCCGACCGCGACGCCGCCGAGGCGCAGCTCGTCGAGCTCGCCGCCTCGGGCGAGGCGGTGCACGAGGCGGCCGGCGACGGAGCCCTCTGGTCGGCGGCGTAGGGTTCGCGCCCACCTTGACGGACATCGAGCGCGAGAAGCGGGCGGCGGCCGAGGCGGCGGCCGCGCTGGTCGAGGACGGCATGACCGTGGGGCTGGGCACCGGCTCGACGGTGGCCTTCCTGCTGCCCGCGCTGGCCGCCCGCCACCTGCGCGACCTGCGCTGCGTCTCGACGTCCCAGGCCACCGAGGACCAGGCGCGCGAGCTCGGCCTGCCGGTCGAGCCCTTCGAGCAGCTCGACCGCCTCGACATCGCCATCGACGGCGCCGATCAGGTGACGCCCGACCGCTGGCTGATCAAGGGCGGCGGCGGCGCGCACACGCGCGAGAAGATCGTCGCCGCCGCCGCGGACCGCTTCGTCGTCATCGTCTCCTCGGACAAGCTGGTCGACGCGCTCCGGCCGCCGGTGCCGCTGGAGCTGCTGCCGTACGGGCTGCCCGCGACGCTGCGCGCCCTGCAACCCGTGACGGTCCGCTCGGCGCCCCCGAGCCCCGACGGCGGCGTCATCGCCGACTACCAGGGCGAGATCGGCGACCCCGCGGAGCTCGCCGCGCGCCTCGCCGGCACGCCCGGCGTGGTCGAACACGGACTCTTCACACCGGACCTCGTCAACGATGTTGTCCTAGGACGACCTTGACAGCGGGCGCCTACAGGTGAACGATCGCCCCGTGCGGCAGGAGGCCCGGAGGCGCGCGATGGACCGTCGCGCCAGGGAACGCAGGCGACGTGACGTGCCGGTGACCGAAGACCGGCGTTGGTTACCTGATCGCCGGCGGGGCCCGCGGCGCGACGGCTTGGCCGCGCGCCTGCATCGCTACTGCAACTAGTGGGCGCGTCCGAAACCCGTCGGACTTGCGGACGGGTCCACTAGCGCACCAGCTCCTCGAACAGGCGGTCGAGCGTCGCGGCCGGGTCGTCGCACAGCCCCGTGTGGACGGCGGACGGCTGGACGATCGTGCTCGACGGCGCGACGAGCCAGTGGAAGCGCTCGGACTGCTCGAGCGCGGCGATCGGCCCGCCCTGCGGATCGCCGTCGGCGATCCGCACGAGCGTCTGCAGGTGGCGCTCGATGCCGTCGGCGTCGACGTCGGGCGCCAGGGCGGCAAGGCGCGCGCGGTCCAGCGCGACGCGCGCGGCGAGGAAGCGCCCGCGGCGGCAGAAGAGCACCACGCCGGCGTTGATGCGCTCGCCGCGCTCGACGTGCGGCACGACGCGCAGCAGCGCGTACTGGAACTCCTCACGCGCGGGCGCGGGCACGCTCGGCCTCCTCGACGAACTCGCGCGGCGGCGCGAGGCGCCGCCGCAGGTACTCCGCGTAGGCGGCGCGCGCGCCGTCGCGGTCCAGCCACTGCGCCGGGACCGCGTCGACGACCCCGTCGAGCGTCGCCGCGTCGCCGGCGCAGGCGGCCAGCCGCTCGTCGGCGGCGCCGATCGGACCGGCGAAGGGCAGCAGGACGTGCTCGGCGATCAGCGGGAACGGCCGGCGCGCCTGGGCCGCGAAGTCGCCGTCCTGGTGGTGGAGGTACAGCGCCGCCCCGTGGTCGATCAGCCAGAGCCGGCGATGCCAGCACAGCAGGTTGGGGTTGCGCGGCGTGCGGTCGACGTTGGTCACCAGCGCGTCGAACCAGACCACGTCGGCGGCGAGGTCGGCACCCAGGTCGGCCTGGGCGTCGAACGGCAGCGCGCCGGGCAGGAAGTCGATGCCGACGTTGAGGCCCGCGCTGCCCTCGATGAGCTCCTGGATCTCGGGGTCGGGCTCGGCGCGGCCCAGCGCGGGGTCGAGCTCCACCAGGACGAGCTCGGGGACGGGCAGTCCGATCGCCCGGGCCAGCTCGCCGGCGATCACCTCGGCGACCAGCGCCTTGGCGCCCTGGCCGGCGCCGCGGAACTTCAGGACGTAGAGGCCGTCGTCGTCGGCCTCGACGAGGCCGGGCAGCGAGCCGCCCTCGCGCAGGGGCGTCACGTAGCGGGTGGCGGTGACCGTCCGCAAGGTCAGCGGACGGCCGCGCGGACGCGGATCGCGATCTGCGCGGCGGTGTCCGGGCGCAGCCCGGCGAAGGCGTGGCGGCGGCCGTTCTTGCTCCGGACGCGCAGGACCGCGCGGCGCAACGGCCAGCGCAGCCTGTCCTCGACCTCGGCGATCGCGTCGAAGCGCAGCGAGCGCACGCGGCCGGTGATGGCGTCGTCGAGCAGCCAGAGCAGGCGGCGGTCGGTGACGACGAGCAGCGTGCGCGGGCTCGCCCACGTCTCGGCGACGGCCACGAGCGCGACGTCCTCGCCGGAGTACAGCGCGCTCAGCAGCTCGCGGCCGAGCGCGCGGCGGACCGGCTCGCGCAGCCATGACCCGGGAAGCGGTCGCCGGCGCCGCGCCGGCGCGCGGCGGGCGCGGACGATGCGCCGGCGCTCCAGACGGGCGAGCTCGTAGGCCTGGTTGAGCTCGGCCATGCGCCGGGTGCCGTCCTCCCCCGCCCGGTCCGGATGCCAGCGCTTGGCCAGCCGGCGGTAGGCGCGCGCCAGTTCGCGCTCGCCCGCGCCGGGCGCCACGCCGAGCAGCGCGTACGGGTCCATGCGGTGCATTTTGGCTGGCACACGCGCCCGGAAGCGCGGCGGTCAGCGCCCGGGCACAGCTCGCAACCGCCGGGTGGTGCGCTGCACGGTCATCTTCGCGTCGATCAGCCGCTCGCGCTGCTCGGGGTGGGCGATCACGTAGTCGCGTGCCCGGCGGAGCGCCGGCCGCGGCAGAGACGTCCACGCGGCCTGCGCGAGACGCCCGCCCGGCCCGCGCCACGCCAGGACGCGCCGCCGCGGACGCACCTCGTCGGTCCAGCGCAGCTTGTGGGGGTCGGCCGGTCCGAGGAAGTCGTATCCGGTGCACCCGTCGTCGATCGCGGCGCGCAGGGTTTCGCCGCGCAGGACATAGCCGGGCGACAACTTCGCGTAGGACTCGTCGTAGCCGCCCTTGACCGACGAGACCACGCCGCCGACCGCGAACTGCAGGTCGCCGGCAACGACGACACCGTCGAGCTCGAGCAGCGCGAGCCGCAGCCAGCCTCGCTCGGCCGCGGCGCGCGCGAAGTCGCGGTACAGGCGCTCGTCCTCGGGACGGCTGAGGATGGCCGTGCCCTGCCGGCCCTTCCAGCCTGACGCCTCGACCCGCAGCAACGCATCGAGGTCGCGGTCCAGGCCCGGGCCGCCGGTCGTCGTGCGGAAGCGGACGGCACCCGCGCGCTCGAACGCGCGGCGGCGCCGGCGCCACTTCCACCGTGCGGCCCGGCTGATCCCCGCGAGCAGGCCGTCGAAGGAGGTCGGCAGCCGCAGGTACGGGCTTGCGAGCTCGGTGACGCCCTCGAGCACGCCGTAGCCCGCGGCGTCGAGCGCTTGCATCGCCACCCGCGTCGCCGGAGCGCCGGCGCGCATGGCGTTGAAGTTCAACCGGAGCGCGCCGAGGGCGGCGAGCTCATCCCAGAGCCGGCGGCGATCGGCGTCGGTCGCGGCGACGACGTCCCAGTCGCCGCCGTAGCGATCGGCGGCCGAGGCGAAGCCTCCGGCGATCCGCTGCAGAAGGGCCCCGGCGCGCAGCGATCCGTCCGCACCGCGCAGCGTCGCGCACACCACCGGGCCGCGCGCACGGGTCGCCAGCCACGGGAACAGCCACGCATGCGTCAGCAGCGGCGTGCCTGACGGCACGGCCAGGGCGTCCCACGCCTCGGGCATGGAGGCGAGCGCGCCGGGGCCCTCCTCGAGCACGAAGCGCGGCGGCCCGGCCACCGGCGGCGGCGCCTCGACGGGCAGCAGGCTCATGGGTCCGGATTCTGTGCGCGACCGTGGTGACGCGATGGTCGAATTCGTCCCGGCGCGCCCGGAGATTCGTGCGCGTACCGCTCAGCGCAGGAAGGCGTAGGCGCGGGCGAACGCGTCGCGCGCGCCCGTGGCGAGCGGGTCGCCGTGGCCGCAGACGAGGCGCTCGGGGTGCCACGCGAGCACGCGGTCGACGGCGCGGCGAGCCGCGGCCTTGTCGCGGAAGCCGGCCCGGAAGGCCGGCGTCGGGCCGACGCCGCGGCGCCGCCCGCACCAGGCCTTCACCCGCCGCGGCGAGTCGCGCGTGACGTTCCAGCAGGCGTCGCCGGTGATCAGCGTGCTGGTCAGCCGGTGCTGGAAGAGGACCTCGGGCATCCAGCGGTGGCCGTCGAGGGTGGTCTGCGCGAGGGCGTCGGCCCACGCGGGCTCGGGCGCGTCGCCCAGGACGACGTCGAAGAGCAGGTCGCGGCGGCGCTCGGGCAGCCTTGGGGCGGCGACGAGCTGCGCGCGCGGGAAGGCGGCCCGGTACTCGCCCATCGAGAGGTGCCCGTGCAGGGGATTGGGCGCGACGACCCAGCGCACCTCGCCGAGGTCCTTGATCTCGCGCCGCAGCGCGTCGTTCAGCGGCGCCGGCGAGTGCACCCACAGCGCGCCGCCGGCCAGGCGCACGACCGTCATGACCCGCCCGGCAGGCACGCCGAGCAGGCGCAGCGGGGCGCGCGCCAGCCACACCTCGTCGGCGAACGGCGCTAGGGCACCCACCGCTCGCCCGCGGGCGTCAGCTGGAGCTCGTACGTCTGCCCCCGCGCCGACTGGCTCGCCAGGTAGGCGACCGCCCGCGCCACGTCGGCCTGGTCGGCGAGCGCCTCGCGCGGGACGTCGCGCGTGAACGCCTCGGTCTTGGGCGACTCGATCGTCGCATCGACGATGAGCAGCGCCACGTGGATGCCCTCCTCGCGCAGCTCCTGGGCGGCGGCCTGGACGAGCGCGCGCGTACCCTGCGCGCCCGCCGACCACAGCCCACGCGCGGGCAGCGCGCGGCGCGCCGAGCCGCCGGTGACCTGGACGAGCGTGCCGCCGCCGCCCGCGGCGCGCAGCGCCCGCGCCCCCTCCGACAGGAAGACGAACGCCTGCTCCGCCACCGCGGCCGCCCAGCCACGGAAGTCCTCGACGGTCGCCTCGGCGAGCGGGCCGCCGCCGAACGCGGTCGTCGTCGCGGGGGGCCGGGCGGCGCTGACCGCGTTGACGACCAGGTCGAGCCCCCCGAGGCTCTCGCGCGCCTGCCGCAGGGCGCCGGCCAGCTCGCCGGGATCCGCGGCGTCGGCGCGCAGGGCCAGCGCGCCCGCCTCCC
This sequence comes from Solirubrobacteraceae bacterium, assembly GCA_036506755.1. Taxonomy (GTDB): domain Bacteria; phylum Actinomycetota; class Thermoleophilia; order Solirubrobacterales; family Solirubrobacteraceae; genus DASXRF01. The sequence goes on from DASXRF010000274.1 coordinate 21,490, forward strand.
GCACGCGCTCCAGCGTGTCGTCGCTGCGGGCGACCGCGGCGGCCTGCCAGCCCTCGGCGAGCAGGTGGTCGACGATCGCGCCGCCCAGGTTGCGGGCGCCGAGGACGGTGGCGGAGGGCATGGCGGCGGATCATAGGCACAGCCTTGATCTTCCCTTCATGAAGCGCTGAGGACGGGCTGACCATCGCGCTGTTTGCTGCGCGTCATGTCCGTCCCCGCCCGCCACCGCGAACCCGAGGACAGCCTCGTGCTGACGCGGTTCCTCCACGACATCGGCAAGACGCCCCTGCTCACCCGTGAGGACGAGGTCATGCTCGCCAAGCGGATCGAGCGCGGCGACCTGGTCGCCAAGGAGCGCATGATGTCGGCCAACCTCCGCCTCGTCGTCTCGGTGGCCAAGCGCTACCAGGGACAGGGCCTGCCGCTCTTCGACCTCATCCAGGAGGGCACGATCGGCCTCGTCCGCGCGGTCGAGAAGTTCGACTACCGCAAGGGCTTCAAGTTCTCGACCTACGCGACGCTGTGGATCAAGCAGTCGCTGCGGCGCGCGATCGACGACAAGGCGCGGCTCGTGCGGCTGCCCGTCAACGTCGCCGCCGGCGTCGAGAAGCTGCAGCGCGCCCAGCGCGACTGGCACCAGCGCACCGGCGCGGACCCGACCGACGACGAGCTCGCGGACGTGCTCGGCGTGACCGTCGAGGAGGTCGAGCACCTGCGCTCGCTCGATCGCACCCCGGTGTCGCTGCACGCGCCGCTCGGGGGCGAGGACGAGGACGGCGAGCTCGGCCAGCTCATCGTCGACGACCGCGCGCCGTGCCCGATCGAGTGGACGAGCGGCGTGCTGCGCGAGGAGGCGCTGACCGAGGCGCTCGACAACCTCCCCGGGCTCGAGCGCAAGGTGCTCGAGCTGCGCTACGGCCTCGACGGCGCGGGCGAGCGCCGCGCGCATGAGGTCGCCCGACGTCTGGGGCTCAGCGTCGAGCGCGTCCGGCGTGTCGAGGACGGCGCGCTGGCCAAGCTGCGCGGCCTGCCCGAGGCGCAGTCACTGCGCGAGGAGGCCGCGTAAGAGCCGCCGGAAGACGCCCTCGAGCGTCCGCTTGCCGTAGGCATGCGTTCCCTGGTCCGTCGTCATCACGGCGATCGCCACGCGGGTGTCGCCGCATCCGCGCAGCAGCGCGACCTGATGGTCGACGCGCCCCGTCCCCGCTCCCCAGCCGCCCTTGAAGTACGTTCGCCAGCCCGGCAGCCGTACACGGCCGATGCCCCAGCGCTGCGATGCGACGACCGTGTGCAGCAGGCGCAGCGCGGTCGCGCGGTGGCGCGGGGTGACGTAGCGCTCGAGATGCAGGAAGAACCGCGTCTGATCGGCCGCGTCGGTGCGGCTCAGCCCCCAGACGCGGTGCACGCGGAAGTGGCGCATGCCGACGCGGTGGGCCAGCCGGTACAGGGCGCTCGCGCCGACGATGTCGCGCACGCGCGTCGCCGCCACGTCGTCGGAGCGGCGGACCATCGGGTCGAGCAGCCGCGTGTCGGCGGCCTGCAGCGAGCGGGCGCGCACCGAGCGGCGATCGAGGTAGGCGGCCAGCAGCATGGCCTTCAGGACGCTCGCGGTCGGGACCGTGCGCCGGGTCCGCCAGCCGTACAGCCGCTGCGTGGTGCGCACCGCGAAGGAGACCGTCCCGCGGCGATCCTTGGCCCACTCGCGCGCCTCGACGACGTGCGCGCGCCAGCCCGCGGGCGCCCGCGCGCAGGGCGCCGCCGCGCCCCCGTGGGGTGCGGCGAGCAGGGCCACGGAGGCCGCGAGCACGCATGCCGCCGGCCGGAGCACGAGCGCGCATCCTCGCAGCGGACGAATTCCGGCGCCCTTTAGCGGGCAGGCCTTTACAGAGTGAGCGAGCTCCCCCCCACCGTGCTGGCCGAGTTGCCCGCCGTCGCCGCGAGCGTCGGGCCGCTGCGCCGGGCGGCGCGCGACGTCGCCGAGCGCTGCGGCGCGCCGGACGACGTGGTCTCCGACATCACCCTGGCGGTGTCCGAGGCGGCCACGAACGTCGTCGTCCACGCGTACCGCGAGACGCCGGGCACGCTCGCGCTCACGGCGGAGGCGATCGACCACGAGGTCCTCTTCCACGTCATCGACGACGGCGAGGGCCTGACGCCCCGCGCCGACAGCCCGGGCATCGGCCTCGGGCTTCCGCTCATCGCGCGGCTCGCCCAGCGCTTCGAGGTCCGCCCGGGCCCGTCCGGACGCGGGACGGACCTGCTCATGTCGTTCCGGCTGGTCTAGATGCGTCTCCGTCGCCCGCGCCGATTGGTGCCGGGGACCCCCGCCCTCGCTCATCGGTCTCGCGGGGTCATCAGCGCCACGGCCGTGCCCAGGCCCGCCTCGCGGCGCACCGTCGCGATCCGCCGGCCGGGCTGGACGGCGTCGCGTGGGGCGCCGAGGAGCGGCCCGAGGCGCTCGGCGGCGGCGTCGAGGTCCTCGACGACGAGCACGAGACCCCAGAACGACGCCGGGCCGTCACCGTCCGGATCCCGCGGCCCGACGACCTCGAGCACGGCATCGCCGACCACGAAGAAGCCCTGGCGCGCGGTCGGGCCGGCGTCGCGCACGCGCCGCAGCTCGAGGCCCGCCCCCTGCAGGACGGCGAACGTGCGCCCGAGGTCGGGCGTGGCCACCACCACGTGGTCGACGGCCAGCGCCCCCAGCGGATGCGCGGCGGCCGGAGCCGTTGCGCGCGGCGGTGCGTCGGAGGCCGCCGTGGCCAGCCCGTCGAGGTCGCCGTCGGCCAGCCCGCGCACCCGCCAGCCGGCGATGCCGGGCTCGCCCGGCGCGCCCAAGCGCAGGCGGACCGTGCCCACCTGCACCACGCCGTCGTCGCCGACCGCCAGCCCGAGCGCTGCCCAGCGCTCGGGCTCTCCGGCGATCAGCAGTTCGTCCAGCGCCGGCAGTCGCGCGGGGGCGGGGTCCGCGGCACTCCTACCCCGTGTGGGCCACGGGACGCACCTGCCGGGGTCGTTATCGCCTGACCACGCGGAACGCGCCGCGCATGAACGGGTGGATCCGGCAGAAGTACGTGTACGTGCCGGGCGACAGGTTCTTCGGCGTCTTCCACGTGGCGCGGTTCGCCGCCGCGGTCGCGTTCATCGGGCCGAAGCCGAGCTCGCCCGAGTCGAACGTCACCGGACCGTCGGCCAGCGGATAGGCGATGCCCGTTCCCTTGTTGCACGGCGCCTTGCACGCGGTGATCGTGTGGTAGATCGCCGTGTCGGGGTCGCCGCCCGCGGGCGAGTCGAGGTTGCGGAAGGTCAGCGTCCCGCCCTGGCGGACCACCGGCAGCGGCTTGCCGGCCGCGGCGAGCGAGAGGTCGCCCGCGCCATAGACGAAGTCCTTGATGTTGACCGTGCTGATGCGCGCCCGCGAGAGCATCCGCGTCGCGTTCGGGAGGATCGGCGCGCCCGTGCCGCCGTGGTGGTCGTTCTCGGCAAGATGGCCGTGCGTGACGTTGCCGTGCCAGTCCACCGGCGCGGTGAACGGGTCCACCGCCCCTCCGATGTGACCGTCGGCGTACCAGGTCTCCATGATCCCCATGACCTCGTACCACGACGCCTTGCGCGTGTCGTAGGTCGTCGACACCCGCACCTTGTCGCCCTGGTTGAGCGCCACCCGCCAGTCCGGCTTGGTCGCCGTCATCGTGACGTCCCACGAGACCGCCCCGGCCGGCTCGAAGTACTTGGCCTCCGAGCGGAACAGCTCGCGGGTGTCCGCGCCGCGCTGGGCCTTGAGGTCGGTCCACAGCCCGCCGGGATGCAGGTGGCCGGCGGTGGAGACGAGCGTGATGTCCTTCGGCACCGTCCACTCGTGCGCCGGGCCGACGTTGGCCTTCTGGGCTCCGCGCGCGTCGTCGGGGAACGTGTAGCGCCCGCTCTTGCCGGCCCCGCGCAGCGCGTCGAAGACCGGGTAGATGCGCAGGCCGGAGACGTCCATCCACTGCGGCTTGACCTCGGTCAGCGTCTGGGCCGCCGGCTCGGACGCAGGCAGGAAGTCCATGTCCCACGTGAGGTAGACCTGCGCGCGGTTGGGCAGCAGGTTGTGGAGCATGTAGTTGAGGATCCACGTGTCGCTGGGGTCATAGCGGTAGCCGAACCCCTGCGGGAACTGGTAGATCGTCTTCTCCTCGCCGACCGCGAACGTGGGGTACAGGCGCATCACCCAGACGCCGTGGTGCAGGTGCAGCACGTCGACCCGCGGGACCTTGCCGTTCGTGTAGGTGACGTTGGGCTTGAAGCGCGTGATGTAGCCGGGGACGTCGGGCTTGAGCGTCGTCGGCTTGAACACGATCGTGTTCTGGCCCGGCGTGACCTGGATCGGCCCGTAGCGGTAGTGCAGGTGCTGCAGGCCGGGGTAGTCGACGCTCGCGACGTCGGGGGCGTTGGCGAGCGCGGCGTTGCGGGTGACCGCGGAGGCGCCGGCGGGGGCGATGGCGGCGACGAGGAGCGCGGCCAGGAGGGCGAGGAGATTTCGGGGCATCAGCTGAGGAGCTTGCAATGGACGCGAAAGGAGTGTGATGAAGTCCTTATCGGCGGAACGGCGCCGTACCTTCAACGGGTCACGATCCGGGAGCCGCCGCGCGAGGGCGGGGGTCCCCGGCACCGCGCAGTGCGGACCACCGAGACGCAGCTGCCGGGGTCGCGCGCGCGTCTTCCAGCACGCCCGCGAGCTCGGCGGTCAGGGCCGGCCAGGAGAAGCGCTCGCGGGCCTCGCGCCGGGCCAGCATGCCGCGGCGGCGGCGCTCGGCGGCGTCGTTGACGACCTCGACGAGGGCATCGGCGAGGCCCCCGACGTCGTCGGGCTCGACCAGCCAGCCGGTCTCGCCGTCGCGGACGATGTGCGCCGGGCCGAAGCGGTCGACCGCCACACAGGGCAGCTCGCAGGCCATCGCCTCGACGAGGA
>DASXRF010000275.1:0-2329 GCA_036506755.1 Solirubrobacteraceae bacterium
GGGCTGCTCGGGGCCGGTCACTTCGACGCCTTGGCCTGGACGTGCGCGGCGACGAGGATCGACGCGAGGTTGCGGCCCTTGCAGAACGGGTCGGGGATCCGCTCGGCGAGCGGGCGCAGCGCCTTGAGGTCGTCCTTCGGCGCCGAGCCGTCGGCGAGCGCGCGCAGCGCCTTCTCGCTCTTGACGCCCGCCGCCTTGAGGATGCCCGCGGGGGTCTTGTCGTCGAGGGCCTCGCGCACGAGGACGTGCTGCTTGGCGCCGGGCGCGCCGTTGCGCGTGCCGCGTGCGGCGACCGCCAGGCGGACCGCCTCGCGGATCTCGTCCGGGTAGGCCGGGCGCGACGAGGGCTTCTTCGGCGCGGGCTTCTTGGCGGCGGCCGACTTCTTGGGCGCGCGCTTGCGCGCTGCGGGCTTCGCGGCGACGATCTCGTCGTCGGTGCGCGGCTCGGTCGTGGTGCTCTGCTCGGACATGGGGTCCTTCCCTCCGTTGGTGGTGGTGAGGTGGGCCAGCCACGCCGCGAGGACGTGGTCGTCGGGCGCGAGGTCGCGCCGCCCTTCGACGAAGATCAGGTAGGCGTCGGCCGCGTACGGGCCGCAGCCGGGCAGCGCGAGCACGTCGCGCCCGCCCTCCAGCCACGCCCGCGAGAGCGCGATCAGGATGCGCGCGCGCTGGCGCTGCAGGCCCAGGAACCGCAGCTTGCGCGCGAGGCGCGCCTCGGTCATCCGCGCCACGGCCTCGGGCCCCGCCCAGCACAGGGCGGTCGCGGGGTCGTCGGCGCGCTCGCCGGGGGTCTGGTTGCAGAGCACGCACGCGACGAGGACGCGCCAGCCGTAGTCGTCGGGCGCGCCGACGTCGCGCACGCGCTCCTGGAGCGGGGATCTCACGACCGCTCGGCCCGGGCGATCTGGCCGCGCAGCTCGGCGGCCTCGCGCTCGCGCATCTCCAACGCGGCGCAGCACCCCTCGTAGAGGGACCGGGCGCCGGGCTCCGACATGGGTCGGGCGGCTGCCTCGTCGCGCTGCTGGCGTGCCGCCTTGACGACGGCGTCGGCCAGGTCGGCGCGGGCGTGAAGGAGAGAGATGGAGGCCATGAGGCCCTCCTTTCTGGGGCTCCTGCCCCGGTGGGTGGTGGTCGTTCCCATACAACCCGCGACTAGGCGACGCGGGCGACGCGCCCGGCCTCGATGGCGGCGTGCTCCAGGCGGCGCAGCTCGTGCAGCTCGGCAGGCGTGGTGCGGGGGTTGAGCGGCGAGTGGGCGGCGCGATAGGCGGCGGCCTCGGCCTTGGCGGCGATGACGGCGGCGAAGCGGTCGGCGTGGGGGTTCTTGGTGTCCGTGCTCATACCCATATTGTCGGCGGTCGGGTGACCAAGACCAATAGGTCGACCGTCCATCTTGTAGGTCAACCCGCGACCTCGTACGGCGCCATGTCGGCGTTGCCGCGCACGCGCTCGACCCCGTGGGCGGGGACCGTCCAGCGCTCCCCCGAGGGGGCGCGCACGTAGGCGAACGGCGGGCCGCCCGCGACCTCGCGGTAGAGCTCGACGCGGACGCCGCCGTGCTCGCAGGCGAGGCGCTCGATCGTCGCCTCCATCTGGCGGGTCGCCTCGATCACGCGGACCACCCCGCCAGCTCGATCGCGAGGCGCCCGGCTTCCGCGCCGGTCTCGGCGTGGTGGAACTCGCGCGGCCTCTCGCTGCCGAAGACCTCGACGGCGTAGGCGGTCCCGTCGATATCCACGACGGCGAGGATCGCGCCGTGACCCTCGGCGTAGTTCGTGATCGGGAAGGCCACGAGGACGTCGAAGCCCTTGCGGCCGTAGTCGGCGACGGCCTCGGCGGCGACGGCGGTGGGGGTGCGGAGTGCGTTGCTCATACCCATATGATCGGCGGGTGGCGACCAAGACCAATAGGTCGTGCGTCCGTCTTGTAGGTCTTGGTCGTCGCGTCGTCGATCACGAGACCCTCCCCTCGAACTTGCAGGAATTGCAGCCGACGAAGTCGGTGATGTCGCGCTCCGGCGCGGGGGCGGCCCACGCCGAGACGTCGTCCGAGCCGCAGCGCGGGCAGACGCCATCGTCGAGGATCCGCTCCGCGATCGACGCGTGCGAGACCGGCGTGTAGAGGCCGGGCTCGTCGCCCTCGAGGTCGCAGTCGGAACCCGCGAGGCGGACGTAGGGGACGCCGTCGGCGTGCGCGCCGACGAGGACGCGCACGTGCATCCCGTCGACGTCGACGACCGCGGCCTCGCGCTCGGTCGGGTCGGCCATCAGAACGCCCGCCCGAACACGACGAGGTTGTGCAGCAGGTCGTGCGCGTCGAGCGCGTCGAC
>DASXRF010000276.1:0-6973 GCA_036506755.1 Solirubrobacteraceae bacterium
CCGCCGCCGGCCAGCGGACCATGAGGCTCGCGCTCGTGACGATGCCCTCGGCGTGGGCGCGCGCGATCCCGGCGTTGATCCGCGGGCAGCGGCCGAGGTCGTCGGCGTTGACGATCAGCTCCCTCACACGCCCAGGCGCTCGGCGAGCTCGAGCGCCTCCCCCCGCCAGTCGTGGTCGTGCTCGGCCGGCGGCCGCCAGCGCGGCGCCCAGCCGAGCCACTGCAGCGCGACGTGCAGGCCGCAGGCGTCGAGCGCGGCCAGGAAGTCCTCCTCCTCCGGCCGCTGGGCAGGAGGCATCGCCTCGCGGTAGGCGAGCGCGACGCGGCGGCGGTCGGCCTCGCGCCAGCCGCTGACCAGGGCCGCGAGGTCGAGCAGCGCCGGGCCCACGCCGGCCATCTCCCAGTCGACCGGGCAGATGCGCGACGGGCGCACGGGCGCGTCGACGAGGACGTTGGACGCGTAGAGGTCGCCGTGCAGGAGCGTCGCCGGGAGCGCGAGCAGCCGGGCGGCGACGTCCTCGTAGCGCCCGGCGATGCGCCGCAGCTCGCGGCCGCCCGCGAACCGCGCGGCGCGCCGCGGCCAGAGGCGCAGCAGCCGCGCGTCGTGGCGCAGCAGGCGGCCGGCGGCGCCCCCCGCGCCGGCAAGCGCGGCGTGGGCGCGCGCGAGCCAGCGCGCCACCTCCTCCCACGTCGCCCGGTCGCCCGCCTGCCAGAGCGCGACGCCCTCGACGCGCTCGAGGAACAGCCAGCCGCGGGCGCGGTCGGCCCCGTGCAGCGCGGCCGTCCCGAGCGCGGCCGGCGCGAGGATCCGCTCGTAGACCTCGAGCTCGCGCAGCGGGTCGAGGACCAGCGCCGGCTTGGCCGCCCGCGCGCGGGGCGTCATGCCGCCGGGCCCGGCGTCCTTGAACATCAGGGCGAGCTCGCGCCCGTCGTCGAGGGCGACGTCGAGCTCCTCGAGGCGGAAGCTCGAGCCGTACGGCGACGGCCGGCGCTCCAGCCGCATGACGCGCGCGCCCAGCGCCCGCGCCAGCGCGCCCCGCACGGCGGCGTCGGTGACTTGCTCAGGCGACGGCATCGAGCAGCCGCGGCAGGACCTTGCCGGCGTCGAACAGGTCCTCGGCGAGCGCGCGCGCCGCGCGGCGGTGGCGCGGCTCGTCGCCCGCCACCCGCTGCATCGCCTCCGCCGCGTCCTCCGCGGTCGTGAAGGCGAGCAGGCCGTCGCCGGCGGGGAGGTGGCGGCTCCAGCCGGTGTCCTGGGCGACGACCGGGCGCCCGGAGGCCAGGTAGCAGGCGCTGCGGTCGCTGAACCAGCCGCAGCGCGAGGCGACGTAGCCGCTCTTGGCCACGCCGAGCTCGCCGCGCGAGCCGCGCACGAAGGCGGCGTAGGCGTCCGGGGAGCCGGCCGCGGCGACCGGGTCGACGAGCCTCCAGCCGTGGCGGCGCAGCGCGGCGAGGTCGGCCCCCTCGCCGGGGTGGATGGCCAGGGCGAGCGCGAGCGGCGCGCCGGCGCGCTCGGGCAGGTCGATGAGCGCGCGCACCGCGTGGGCCTTCTGGCCGTAGTGCACGCCGCGCCAGCGGATGGAGCCGTAGCCGCGCCAGTTGGCCACGGTCGTGAAGGCGCCGCGCGTCGCGGCGCCGGCGGGCGGCCAGAGGTCGAGCACGACCGGCGGCAGCGTCGCGATCCACGGGCGCCGGCAGGTCGGGACGGCGCAGCCGGGCGCGCCGACCGACAGGCCGACCGTGGCGAAGCGGTTGTGTCGGTCCAGGCCCATGTCGACGCCGTCGACCGTGTGCCAGAGCTGGTTGAAGCCGGGGTCCAGGTCGAGGAAGACGCGTACTGGGATCGTGTCGAGCAGGGCGTCGTCGCGCAGCATCCCCGCGACGTTGAGCACCACGTCGGCGTCGCGCGCGAAGCGCCGCAGCCGGTCGTAGGGCAGGCCGACCGTCCGCGTGCTGTCGCGCACGAGCAGCGCCGCGCGATCGCCGAGCCCGAAGCGCTCCACGACCGCGCGGAAGTAGCGGTCGGTGCGGGCGTCGCGACGCGCGCCGACGGGCTCGACGAGCAGCACGTCGTGGCCGAGCGCGCGCAGGCCGAGGACGTACTGGAGCACCGCCCACGTCGCCCCGCCCTGGTGCGGGTCGCCGGCGACCATGCCGCTGACCACGATCCTCACGGCGCCACTCCGCAGTCGTCGGCGAAGCGCGCCAGGACCCGGTCGGCGTCGAAGTGCTCCTCGGCGATGCGCCGCGCGGCCGCGGCGTGACGCTCGGGCTCGGAGGCGATCGCCTCCGCGCCCGCGACCGCCTCGTCGAGCGTCCGGAAGGCCACGAGCCCCTCGCCGACGGGCAGCGTGCGGGCGAAGCCGGTGTCCTGGACGAGCGCCGGCTTGCCGGAGGCCAGGTAGCGCGTCGTGCGGTCGCTGAACCAGCCGCTGCGCGTCTCGACGTAGACGCCCTGGGCGACCGAGAACTCGGCGCCCGACGCCTGGACGTAGCGGCGGAAGGCTTCGGGGTCGCCGAGGCGCGCCGGCGCGTCGACGACGCGCCAGCGGTGGCGGCGCAGCAGCTCGAGGTCGGGCCGCTCGTCGGGGTGGATGTCGAGCGCCAGCTCGAACGGCTCCGCGCAGCGGGCGGGCAGCTCGACCACCTTGCGAAACTCGTCGAGCTTGATGCCGTACGTCCGGGCGCCGTGGCGCAGGCGCCCGAACGGGTGTCGCCAGCTCGCGACCGTGGTGAAGCGCCGCGGCGCGCGCGCCGGCGCGACGGGCCAGTCGTCGAGCACGACCGGCTGGCGGACCGCCCGCCAGCGCACCCCCGCGGACGGCAGCGTGCAGTCGCCGCGCCCCAGGTTCTCGGCGATCGTGAAGTGCAGGTCGTGGCCGGCGAGGCGCGCGGCGCCGGGCCACAGCTGGGTGTAGCCCGGGTCGAGGTCGACGTAGGCGCGGCGCCGCAGGCGGGCGAGCAGCGGCGCTCGCGTGAGGTGGCCGCTGATGTTGACGAGCAGGCGGGCCTCGGCGGCGACGTCGAGCAGGTCGCGGTAGGGCACGCCGACGGAGCGCGGCGCCGCCCCGGCGAGCAGCGCCGCCCGACCCTCGAAGCCGAAGGCGCGGACGACGTCGGTGAAGTAGCGCTCGGCCGCGGGCGCGGCCGCCGGGAGCTGCTCGACGAGCCAGACGTCGAAGCCCAGGCGACGCAGGCCGCGCGCCCAGCTGAGCCGCACCCACGCCTCGCCGCCGTTGCGCAGCTTGTTGGCGATCGCCCCGCTGACGACGACCGCGGTCACGCGTTGACCGCCTCGACGAACAGGCTCTCGCGCTCGCGGTTGTCGAGCTCGACGATCCCCGGATGCGCGGTGGCCGTCTCGCGGAAGGCGACGTGGTGGACCTCGGCGAAGCCCGCGCGCCGGAGGAGCTCCTCGATGAACTCCGGGACGAAGAGCGTGCGGCTGTAGCCGTACCAGATGAGCTGCAGCACGAGCTTGCCTCCGAGCGACGCCATGTCGTCGTCGGGGATGAGGAAGTAGTCGCGATCGCCGCGGCGATAGGCGTCGACGCCCCTGAGCAGGTCGGGCAGGGCCAGCCGCAGGACGCCGCCCGGTCGCAGCACGCGGCGCAGCTCCTGCAGGACGCCGACGAGCGCGTCGTACGGCACCTCCGGCAGCGCGTGGATCGCCACCGCGTAGTCGATGCTGCCCGTCGCGAGCGGCAGGCCGTCGCGGATGTCGCACGGCAGGTCGACGCCCGGGCCGTCCTTGACGTCGGAGTTGATCCAGCCCGGCTCGCCCGTCGCGCCGCAGCCCCAGTTCAGGCGACGCATCCGCTCACCCCCAGGCGGTCGAGCAGGCGCGGCAGGACGCGCTCGGCGGCGAAGCGCTCCTCGGCGAGCGCGCGCGCCGCGGCGCCGTGCCCGGCGGGGTCGGCGGCCAGCCGCTCGACGGCGGCGGCCGCCTCGTCGGCGTCGGCGAACCGCAACACGCCGTCGCCCAGGTCCACCAGCCCGGTGTCCTGCGCGATCACGGCGCGCCCGCTCGCCAGGTAGCAGGCGCTGCGATCGCTGAACCAGCCGCAGCGCGAGCGCACGTACATGTCCTTGGCGACCATGAGCTCCGCCCGCGCGCGGCGGATGTAGTCGCGGTAGCGCCACGGGTCGCCGGCGACCGACACCGGGTCGACGAGCCGCCAGCCGCCCGCGCGCAGGGCCACCTCGTCCGCAGCGTCGGCGGGGTCGATGTCGAGCGCGAGCTCGAAGTCGCGCCCCGTGCGCCACGGCAGGTCGGCGAAGCGCCGGAACTGGTGCGCGCGCAGCCCGTAGCTGGATCCGTCGTACTCGACCGGCGCATACGGTCCGCGCCAGCTGACAACGCTGCTGAGCGGCCCGCCGTTCACCGGCGCCGGGTCCCACTCGCCGAGCACGACCGGCGGCGGCGTGCTGATCCACTCCAGGCCGCACGTCGGGACCGTGCACGACGGCGCGCCGACGTTCTCGCCCACCGTGACGAACGCGTCGTGGCCGGCGAACGGGTCCGCGAGCCCGAGCTCGCACCACATCTGCGGGAAGCCGGGATCGATGTCGAGGAAGACGCGCAGCGGCGCCGCGCCCAGGACCTCCTCGTCGTCGAGGTAGCCCATGATGTTGAGCAGCACGTCGGCCCCGCGGGTGAACGCGACGACGCGCTCGCGCGACACGCCGAACGCACCGCCGCCGTGCAGCACCGACCATGCCCCGTCGAGCCCGAAGCCGCGCATGACGCGCTCGACCCAGCGCAGCTGCGGGGACTCGCCGGGCGCCGCGCCGTCGCACATCGTCGCGTCGAGGCGGTCGACGAACAGCACGTCCCAGCCCAGCTCCCGCAAGCCGAGGACGTACTGCAGCAGCGCCCACGCGTGGCCGCCCCGCCCGGGGCGCTGCGCCAGCGCGCCGGCGACGACGGCGCGCCTCACCGCGCGGCCCGGACCACGAGCCGGCCGACCGGGAGCCAGTCCTCCATCGCGAGGACCTCCAGCGTCGACAGGTCCGCGGCGGTGAGCGTGCACGCGCACGTCGCGGCGAACCCGGAGCGACCGGCGTGCGGCACGTCGGGGAAGCGCTCGACGACGTCGGGCCGCGCGCGCAGCGCGCGGCGGCAGAGCGTGCGGCCGCCGGCGCGGACCTCGTACCAGCTCGCCGCCCGGCGGTCGTTGAGCAGCCAGCCGTCCAGCTCGAGCGTCTCGCCGTCGTAGGCCATCCGCTGCACGTCGCCGTGGACGAGCGGGTAGCGCTCGTGGAGGACCTCGCACGCGAGCTGGCCGATCCCGAAGAGGCGGGCGGCGAAGATGCGATGCCAGCCGTCGACCGAGCGCGCGAGCAGCGGCTCCTCACGGCCGACGAGGGCGATGCGGAGCGCCTGGTCGCCGGGCGCGTCGCTCACGATCAGCCGGACCGCGCGCATCGGGGGCGTGGGGCCGCATCGACCCCCGTCGGACCATCGTCGGAGCGCGTCCAGGTCGGCGTAGCGGCGCTCGAGGGCCGTGCGGGCCTCCTCGCGGTCGCGCTCGTCCGACCGTCCGGGCTCCTCCACGTGGGCGAGGTGGTGCTCGAGCCAGTAGGCGAGGAAGACGTCGTCGTCAGTGACCTCGCCGCTCGCGGGGCGACCGAGCCAGCCCTTCAGCAGCAGCAGCCAGTAGAGCCAGCCGCTATAGCCCTGCGGCGCCTCGCGCGACCGCGAGAACGCCTCGACGTCGAGGTCGAGCGAGGCGACCGCGGCGCAGAGGTCGTCCGCCGACGCGAAGGTGAAGGTCGAGAAGAAGCGCCCGTGCAGGGCCTGCGACGTCCGCACGACGTCGAGCTGCGCCGGGGTCCCGCGCGCGGCGGTCGTGCGCGGGGAGCGGACCGGGCGCGCCGGAGCGCGGACCATCCGCTCCAGCGTGGCCGCCTCCTTGGCGAACGCGATGACCGCGCGGCCCTCCGTGGGCCGGAAGTCGCGCCCCCAATCCGACGTCCCGAGGACCCTGGCGTGCGGGAACCAGCGCGTCGTCGGGGCCAGGTAGTCGCGCTCGAGGTTGCCGTCGAGGTTGTGGGTCTCCAGCAGCAGCAGCTCCCGTGTCACCTCGGCGACACGCGCCAGGACGTCCTCGATGTACGTGAACACCGCGAAGGCCAGGACGATGTCGAACTCGCCCTCGAGAGTCGTCGGGTCGGTGATGTCGCCCCGGACGAAGCGGACGCCGGTCACGCCGTTGAAGACGTTGATCGCGCGCGCGACGGTCAAGAACCAGGGGTCGTACTCGATCCCGCAGACCTCGACCGCCCCGCGCGCGCGGGCGCTGCGGCTGAGCTCGCCGAGGTTCGAGCCGAGGTCCAGGACCGCGCGGCCGCGGAAGTCGACGAGATCGAGGAAGTCCCGCCGGTCGGTCCTGAAGCCCTCGGTCCGCGTGTCGCCCAGCCGGACCGACTGGTAGTGGTTGCCCGTCTCGATGCCGTCCTTGCACGACGCGGACGTGTAGTCGGCGCGCAGCGCGGCGCGGATCAGCTCCTCGAGCCGGGCGAGCTCGGCGTGGGTGAGGTCCGGCCCCGCGCGGTCGCCGACGGACGCGAGGAACCGCTCGAGCTCGTCCTGCTGGCGGCGGATCGTCTCAACCACCGAGCTCACCCCCCACCCCGACCGGCGCGACGGACCGACCCCGGCGCGCCATCGCGAAGCGCAGCGAGCTGTCCCGGTGCTCCTCCATCGCCGACTCGATCTCGGCGTTCCACAGCCGCGTGTGCAGCCAGCGGTTGTAGGCCGAGCTCAGCTCGCGGGTCGCGCTCGGATACGACTGGCCCTCCAGGTGGTAGAGCTCGACCTCCGGCAGGTACCAGCAGGCGAGCCCGGCCTGGCGGAGGCGCAGGCAGAAGTCGGTGTCCTCGTAGTCGCCCTGCACGTAGATCTGCCGCAGGCCGCCCATGCGCTCGAACAGCGCGCGGTCGGTCATGAGACATGCGGCCGTGACGGCGGG
>DASXRF010000277.1:0-4383 GCA_036506755.1 Solirubrobacteraceae bacterium
CACCAGCCACGAGGGCACGACGCACCTCTACCAGCCGGGCCTGGCCACGTCGTCGGTCCTGCCCTTCCTGATCGGCTATCGCGACCAGGTGAACATGTGGACCTCCGAGGACGACGGCAAGACCTGGCAGATCGTCAACTACCGGGCGACCGGGTTCGCCACCGACCCGTCGCACAACGTCGGCTTCTCCGATCCCGACCTGACCACGGACGCCGGCGGGCGGATCTACAACACCGGCATCGACCTGGCCAACGACGCCCTGTTCTCGTCGGCCGACGGGGGCAAGACGTGGGACCGCGGCACGCCGCAGTGCCACAACGGCGACCGGCCCTGGCTGGCCGGCGGCAGGAAGGACGAGGCCTTCCTGGCCACCAACACCGAGGACCAGGGCCACGCGATCTTCCAGTCCACGGATGGCGGCAACACGTGCTCGTCGAACGGGATCCCCGACCACGGCACGCTGCTCGGCGGGACGTCGTACTCGGGCGACGGCAAGCTCTACTACGTGCACGACCGGGACATGCTCGTCGAGCCGACGTGCCTGAGCTCGCCGGACGGCAGCTGCGACCGCGGCCTGAGCGTCTCGACCTGGAAGCGCGGCGACGCGGCGTTCAAGCCGCAGGGGGTCGCGTACAACCAGCGGTTCCTGTCGCACTGGCCGGCGATCGCGCTCGACGCGGCCGACACGCTCTACATGGTCTGGGACACCGATCCGCGCAAGAACGACGCCATGGGCTGCGGCGACACGCCACCCGGCAACGGCGCGAGCGGCTCGCCGCTGCCCAACGCGATCCAGTACGCCTACTCGACCGACCTCGGGGCGACGTGGTCGCGGCCCATCACGGTCGCGGCGCCGCCGAGCGCGCGGGCGTTCTGGCCGTGGATCGCCGCCGGCGATGCGGGCAAGGTCTCGATCGTCTGGTACGAGAGCGACAAGCTCGTCGACCTGGACTGCCAGCAGTCGAAGATCAGCCTCAAGGCGGCGACCGTCCTGGGCGCCGACACGGGCAGCCCGGCGATCGAGGCCGTCGACGCCGTGGGCCGGCCGATCCACGACAACGGCGTGTGCCAGGGCGGGACGACGTGCGTCGTGACGGGCCAGGACCGGCGGCTCGGCGACTTCTTCACGAACTCGATCGACTCGCGCGGATGCGTGTTCATCGCCTCGGGCGACACGACGAAGCCCGACCCGGTCACCGGCGGCGCACGGGCGATCGCGCTGCCGATCTTCCTGCGCCAGGACTCGGGCGCGGCGCTCGTCGGCGGCGGCGACTGCGCAGGCGAGACGGCCAACCTCGGCCTGCCGGGCTCGTCCTCGACGGTCGGCGCGGCCGGCGGGGGGAACGCGGCCACGGGGACGGCCCGCTCCGGGCGCCGCTGCGTGAGCCGGCGCCACCTCCGCATCCGCCTGCGCGCGCCGGCGGGCGAGCGTCTGCGGAGCGCCAGGCTCTTCGTGGCCGGCAAGCGGGTGACGATTCGCTCGGACGGCCGGCGCCTGCGGACCCTGCGCGGCCGGCGGCTGACCCTGCCGATCGACCTGCGCGGGCTGCCCAAGGGCTCGTTCACGGTGCGCATCGAGGCGGTCACGGCCAGCGGCAGGCGAGTCGTCGACCTGCGCCGGTACCGCACGTGCAGGGCGAAGGGCACGGCGAGGGGCAGGGCGAGCTCGCGGGCGTACGCGCTCAGCGTGGCGGGGTGAGGTAGGCGCGAGGGCGGTGGTGGCGGCGCGCGGTGTGCGCCGCCACCTTCGCCGCGCGCGGGCCTTCAGCCGCGCGCGGCCGGCTGCGCCGTGCGGGCCGCGCCGCGCGCAATGCCGAGCACGTCCACCGGGCCGGCGCCGCGGCCGAGCTCGCGCAGGCCCTCGCGGACCGCCTGGGCAGCGATCTGCTTGGCCGCGCGCGCCGCCTCGAGCGGCGAGAGACCGAGCGCGAGGTGCGCCGCGAGCGCGGAAGAGTGCGTGCAGCCCGAGCCGTGCGCCGCGCCGTCGGGGTGGCGCTCGCCGGCGATCGGGACGAGCTGCTCGCCGTCGTAGAAGAGATCGGTCGCGCCGTCGCCGTGGCCACCCGTGACGACGACGGCGGCCGGGCCGAGCGCGTGGACGGCGCGCGCGAGGGCCTCCGGGTCGTCGCCTGCGTGCGGACCGGCGAGGGCACGGGCCTCGGGCAGGTTTGGCGTCGCGACGGTGGCGAGTGGGAGGATCTCCGCGACCAGCGCGGCCTGGGCGCTCGGCTCGAGCAGCCGCGCGCCGGACTCGGCCACCATCACCGGATCAATGACGACCGGCGTGCCCGCCGGAAGCTCGCGCAGCGCGCGCGCCACCGCGCCGATCGTCGCGACGTCGCCGAGCATGCCGACCTTGACGGCGTCGACCCCGATGTCCTCGGCGACCGCCCGCACCTGGCCGATGATCACCTCGGGCGCGACCGGCGCGACCGCGCGGACCTCGACGGTGTTCTGCACCGTGATCGCCGTGATCGCGGTCATCCCGTGCACGCCGCAGCGCGCGAACGCCTTGAGGTCGGCCTGGATGCCGGCGCCGCCGCCGGAGTCCGACCCGGCGATCGACAGGACGGCGGGGATGGCGCGGGGCGGCATGACGCCGAGGGTAGTCACCGGTCGCGCTGCGCCGCCGAGGGCCGTTTGGCCGGCCATCGAAGCGACACGCCCCTCACGCCGCCGCCACGAAGCGGCCGCCGACCGCCCGCCGGACGTGCCCGAGGACCTCGAGTTCGGCGAGACCGGCCATCGCCTCCCCCACGCCATGCCCGGCGGCCACCAGCGCATCCAGCGTCTCGCGGCCGTCCGCCACCGCCGAGAGCAGCGCCCGCAGATGCCCGGGCACCTGATCGCGGCGCTCGCGCTCGGTCCAGCTGCCGACACCGCAGGCGAGGTCGAGCACATCGCGCGGCTCCGCGACCAGCGCAGCGCCGTCCTTGAGCAGCGCGTTCGTGCCCACCGCGAGCGGCGACGTGACGCGGCCCGGCACGGCAGCGACCTCACGACCGAGGTCGCGCGCGAGCTCGGCGGTGATGAGCGAGCCCGAGCGCTCGGCCGCCTCGACGACGACCGTGACCCGCGCGAGCGCGGCTATGAGCCGGTTGCGCGCGGGAAATGACCATCGGTGACCGGTGAATCCCGGCGGCATCTCAGAGATAACGGCGCCGTGGCGGCGGACCGCGTCGTAGAGCCGGAGCTTGCTGCGCGGGTAGGCCCGCTCCGCCCCGCCGGCCAGGACGGCGATCGTCGGCCCGCCGACCTCCACGGCGCCGGCGTGCGCGGCGGAGTCCGCGCCCAGCGCGAGGCCGCTGATCACCGGCGCGTCCGCCGCGGCGAGCCCCCGCCCCAACGCGCGGGCGGCCTCCAGCCCGTACGCCGACGCCTTTCGCGCCCCGACGACCGCCACCGCTGGCCGCCCCGCGGCGGTCAGCGCAGCGAACAGGTCCAGGTCGCCCGCGACGTGCACGACGGCCGGCGGATCGGGCAGGTCGCCCAGCGCGGCGGGGTAGCGATCGTCGTGGCGGCACACCGCGCCGAGCCCGGCGGCGTCGATGGCCGCGCGGGCCCGGTGGGCGTCGAACATGCGGTACTCCCCGAGCGCGCGCCCGTCCGCGCGGACCGCGCGCATCAGCCGCTCGTCCTCGAGCGCGAGCAGGAGGCTGAGCTCGCCCGACCTTCCGCGGCGCTCGCACTCGATCCGCCCCGCCAGCCGGGCGACGAGCCACGTGCGCCGGAGGCACGCAAAGCACGCGGCGACGGCGCTCATGCTCGGGACCGCCGGCCGAGCGGTCGCCTCGGGCGGCGGCGCCCGGAGCCTCCGCCGACGTCGCTCACGGCCGCCGCCGCAACACCCGCGAGACGCCGGCTGGGCAGCGCGAGCGCGTTCACGCCACGACCTCGAACGTGCGCTCCTCGCCGCGCAGCGTCAGCGCCTGGCTGATGTGCTCGGCGCGGACGCGCTCACTGCCCGCCAGGTCGGCGATCGTCCGAGCCACCTTGAGCACGCGCTCGTGGCCGCGCGCGCTGAGCTGGCCACGGTCGTAGGCGGCCCCCAGCGTCGCCTCGCCGTCCTCGTCGAGCGGCGCGTCGCGGCGCACGAGCTTGGCGTCCATGTGGGCGTTGCACACGACGCCGGTGCCCTCCAGTCGCGCGGCCTGGCGTTCTCGGGCCTCGACGACCGTCGCCCGGATCGTCGCCGAGTCGGCGTCGGGACCTGCGGCCAGCGCGTCGGCCGACGGGCGATGGACGCTGACGACGATGTCGATACGGTCGATCAGCGGTCCGCTCAGGCGTCGCGCGTGGCGGGCCAGATCCGTCTCGGTGCAGCGGCAGCGCTCCTGCTCGCCGGCGAACCCGCACGGGCACGGGTTGGTCGCCGCGACGAGC
>DASXRF010000278.1:0-15262 GCA_036506755.1 Solirubrobacteraceae bacterium
GAGAAGGTCGGCAAGGACGGCGTGGTCAACGTCGAGGAGGGCCAGACGTTCGGCATGGACCTCGAGTTCACCGAGGGCATGCAGTTCGACAAGGGCTACATCTCGCCCTACATGGTCACCGACCAGGAGCGCATGGAGGCCGTCCTCGAGGATCCCTACGTCCTCATCGCCAACCAGAAGATCGGCTCGGTCCGCGACGTGCTGCCGGTGCTCGAGGCGGTCATCCAGTCGGGCAAGCCGCTGCTGATCATCGCCGAGGACGTCGAGGGCGAGTCGCTCGCGACGCTGGTGGTCAACAAGCTGCGCGGCACCTTCACCGGCGTGGCCGTCAAGGCGCCGGGGTTCGGTGACCGCCGCAAGCGCATGCTCGAGGACATCGCCATTCTCACCGGCGGCGAGGTCATCACCGAGGAGATGGGCCTCAAGCTCGAGAACACGCAGGTCTCGCAGCTCGGGCGCGCGCGCCGCATCGTCGTGGCCAAGGACACCACGACGATCGTCGACGGCGCCGGCGACTCGGAGGCCATCAAGGGCCGGATCAACCAGATCAAGGCCGAGGTCGAGACGACCGACTCCGACTTCGACCGCGAGAAGCTCCAGGAGCGCCTCGCCAAGCTGTCGGGCGGCGTCGCCGTCGTGAAGGTCGGCGCGGCCACCGAGACCGAGATGAAGGAGAAGAAGCACCGCGTCGAGGACGCCCTGCAGGCGACCCGCGCGGCGCTCGAGGAGGGCATCGTCCCCGGCGGCGGCGTGGCGCTGCTGCAGGCGTCCGAGGCCGTCCAGCCCGACGCGTTCGACGACGACGACGAGCGCACCGGCGCCCGGATCGTCCTGCGCGCGCTGGAGGAGCCGCTGCGCCAGATCGCCGACAACGCGGGCCTCGAGGGCTCGGTCGTCATCAACGACGTGCGCAAGGCGCCCGCCGGCCACGGCCTCAACGCGGCCACCGGAGAGATCGAGGACCTGGTCGCGGCCGGCGTCATCGACCCCGCGATGGTCACCCGCTCGGCGCTGCAGAACGCCGCGTCGATCGCCAAGAACATCCTCACCACCGAGGCAATCGTCGCCGAGATGCCCGAGAAGGACGGCGGCGGCGGCGGCATGCCCGACATGTCGGGGATGATGTAGCGGCTGCTTTCAGCCGGACGTTGTACCGAGGGCCCGGCAGCGACGCCGGGTCCTCTGTCTTCCTGCGCAACTTTCAACCCGAAACCAGGACATCTGTCCGGTGGGCGCATGCGATCGCGCATTTTGCGCGAATACTGCCCGCACCACATGGGATCGCTTGCCCGCAGGACGTGCCGGCGGTGCGGGAGGACGCCGATCGGCGAGCGCCTGGTCGACGGACACTGCCTGCGCTGCCGCGCCCTCGCGCTCGTCGACGGCTTCGACGACGCGCTCGCCGGCCACGCCCGCCGGGTGACGATGCTGGCGATCCAGGTCGCCGACGAGCTGCGGCTGGCCGGGACGGTGCGCCGCGACGTCGAGCTCGGCGGCCTGCTGCACGACATCGGCAAGCTCACGATCCCGGCGGCGATCCTCGCCAAGGCGGGCCCGCTCGACGAAGGCGAGACGGAGCTCATGCGCACGCACGTCACCGAGGGCGAGCGCCTCGCGGAAGGCCTGGCCGAGCTGCCGGCGAGCGTGCCCGCGGTCGTGCGCTCCTCGCACGAGCGCTGGGACGGCGACGGCTACCCGGATCGCCTGCACGGCGAGGCGATCCCGCTGGCCGCGCGGATCGTGAGCTGTGCCGATGCGTTCGATGCGATGACCTCGAGCCGCAGCTACCGGCCCGCGCTCGGCACGGAGCTCGCGCTGGACGTCATCCGCCAGGAGGCGGGCCGCCAGTTCGACCCTGGCGTCGCCGCCGCGTTCGTCGTCACGGTCGGGCGCTGGCGCCTCGAGCTCGAGGCCGAGCCGATGGCGTCGGCCTTCGACTCGACGCTGCGCCGGCTGCGACGGGCGCCCGCGCGTTCACTTTAACTGAAATAGGGGTCAGACCCCTGGTCCTTTCAGGCGGCTTGCGCGACGGTCGCCTGCGCGTGCGCCTCGCCGACCAGCCAGAGCCGCGCGGCGTGCACCGTCGGGCGCCCGTCGGGCCGCGGGGCGACGCCCAGCGCCGCGCACAGCGCGCGCGTGCGCGCGGGAAGCTCGCTGCGCTCGATCCCCAGCAGCGCCGCGATCACGGGCCCCGACCATCCCTCGGCGCACAGCTCGAGCAGCTCGTGCTCGTCGCGTCCGAGCGGCCTCATGCGGTGGACCGGGAGATGGTGCATTTGGCCCGTGTGTTACGCGGGTCGCGCCGACTTCAAACGCGCCCCGAGGAACTTCCCCGTCAGCCGCCCGACTCCCGCTCGCGCAGCTCGATCCGGCGGATCTTGCCGGTCAGCGTCTTGGGCAGCTGGTCGATGAACTCGATCGCGCGCGGATACGCGTACGCCGAGTGCCGGGTGCGCACGAACTCCGAGATCTCCCGGGCCAGCTCGTCGGACGGCTCGTGGCCGGAGGCGAGGACGATGTACGCCTTGACGATCATGCCGCGCCGCTCGTCGGGCGAGGCGATCGCGGCCGCCTCGGCCACCGCCGGGTGCTCGAGGCAGGCCGACTCGACCTCGAAGGGCCCGATCCGGTAGCCGGCCGAGATGATCACGTCGTCGGCGCGGCCCTGGAACCAGAAGTAGCCGTCCTCGTCCTCGCTGGCGGCGTCCTTGGTGTGGAACCACTCGCCGCCGAAGGTCTCCTCGGTGGCCTCGGGGTTGTTCCAGTAGCCCAGCGGCCAGTGCGGGTTCGACCGCGCGCGCAGGCAGATCTCGCCGCGCTCGCCGGGCGCCACGGGCTTCTCGTCCTCGTCGAGGATGCGCACGTCCCAGCCGGGCATCGGCTTGCCCATCGAGCCCTCGCGCACGTCCATGAACGGGTAGTTGGCGACGAGCGGATAGGACTCGCTGAGCCCGTAGTAATCCAGGACGGTGACGCCGTACTGCTCGCGGAACCAGCGGATCGCCTCGGGGTTGAGCGGCTCGCCGGCGCTGCAGACGCGGCGGAACTTCTGCGGGTAGCGCGTGCCGGCGTCGGTGATCGACATCATCGAGCGGATCGACGTCGGCGTGAAGAAGACGTGGGTGACGTCGTGGCGAGAGAGGACGTCGAGCTGGCGGTGCGGGTCGAAGCCGCCCTCGCGCTGCAGGACGACCTGCACGGCGCCCAGGCGCCACGGCCCGAGCAGCGGGGCGATCCCCGCGGCCCACGCCCACTCGCCGACGCCGTGGAAGCGGTCGCCGTCCTGGACCTCGTGGCAGTAGACGAACTCCTCGTGGGCGAGCAGGTAGCGGTGGGCGTGGACGATGCCCTTGGCCAGGCCGGTCGTGCCGCTCGTGTAGTAGAGCTGCGCGGGGTCGTCGGCGGCGGTGTCGACGCCCTCGAACTCGGGCTCGCCCTGGGCGAAGGCGTCCTCGTCGAGCAGCAAGACCTCGGCGTCCCGGATCCGGTCGGCGTTGGCGGCGTCGGTCACGACGAGCTTGGCCTGGGAGTCGCGCACGCGGTGGCGGATCCCGTCGTCGCCGTAGAGCACGGACATCGACAGCAGGATCGCCCCGCTTTGGAACGTGGCCAGGAAGGCCGCGGCGGTCTCGGGCGTCGGCGGCAGCAGCATCGCCACGCGGTCGCCGCGCTGCACGCCGCGGGCGGCGAGGACGTTGGCGAAGCGGTTGGTCAGCTCCTGGAGCTCGCCCCAGCGCACCTCGCGGACGTTGCCCCGCGGGTCCTCGTGGATCATCGCGAGCTTGTCCGGCGGGTGCTTGAAGCAGACGTCGCGCGCGATGTTGTAGCGCTCGGGCACCTCCCAGCGGTGCTTTGAGCGGACCTCGTCATAAGAGATTCCGGCCTCCGGCTGGGTTCTCATGCTGCTTGCCCTCCGCAGCCCGGCATCCGGCCGGCTGCGTCGTCGCAGTAGGTCGTCGCGCCGACGGTCGCCATGGGCGTCTCCTTCCCTGCTAGCTCGTGGCTCGGACGCTACCGCGTGTGGCGGTAGCCGGCGATCTTGCCTCCGCCGGTCCAGGCGGCCAGACGGACGAGGCGCGCGACGCTCGCCTCGCGGCTGGCCAGCACGCACGTGTGGCCGTCGCGGCGCCACGTGACGACCGCCGCGCCGGCGTGCCGGAGCACCGCCAGCGGCAGCACCCCGCGCCGCAGGCGTCGCGCGCCGTCGGGCACGGCCAACGGCCGGCCGCCGACGATCGTGTAGCCGACGCGCACCCGCCGCGTGCGGTACTCGACGGTCATCGCCTCGCGGCCGCCGAGCCGGTCGCGGCGCATCGACACGGCCTGCAGCCCGAACTCGTCGTCCCAGTAGGGGAAGCGCAGCCCGGCGATGCCGGCGCGGACGAGGACGGGGTGGCGGACGTCCTCGGCGGGCGCGGGCCCGCGCGATGGGCGCAGCGCGGCCTCGGCGGCCTGGGCGACGCTCGGACCGGCCAGGCGCCCGGACCCGCCCCCGAGCAGGCCGATGACCAGGACGACGGCCGCCGCGAGCGCGACCACGCCGGCCGCCGCGGCCAGCCGCAGCCCGAGGCCGCCCGCGGGCGCCCGCCGCCGGGCACGCCGCGCCGCGCGCTCGGCCTCGATCCGCGCGCGCAGCGCGTCGGGGGCGCGGACGTCGGCCATCGCGGCTCGGATGGCCGCTCCGAGGTCGTTGTGTGGGGGCTCCTTCGTCATCCCTTCCTGCTCTCTAGGACGCCGGGCGCGGGGCCTCCCTTCCGGTCGGGCAGCTGCCCGTCGCGCAGGCCGGCGGCGACCTGGCGCCGCGCGCGGTGCAGGCGCGTGGCGATCGTCGCCTCGCGGACGCGCAGGGCGCGCCCGGCCTCGCCGTAGGACAGGCCGCAGACGTCGACGGCGACGAGCGCGTCGCGGAACGGCTCGGGCAGCGCGGCGATCAGCGAGAAGAGCAGCTCCGCGTCCAGCGCGGCGTCCGGGCGCCAGCTCGACCGCGGGTCCTCGGGCTCGGGCGCCTCGTCGGCGAAGGGCACGGCCACGGGGCGCCGGCCCGCCGCGCGCAGGCGCGAGATGTGCGTGTTGCGCAGGACCCGCAGCAGGTAGCCGAGGTCGTCCTCGCCGCGCAGCCAGCGCGGGCGGGCCAGCACCTTCGCGTAGGTGTCCTGGACGAGGTCCTCGGCGTCCTCGCGCGACCCGCACATCGCCCACGCCGCCCGGTACAGCCGGTCGAGGTGATCGCCGAGCCGGGCGGGGTCGAGCGCGCGGGCTCCCATCGCGGTCAAACATACGCACGCGGACCGCAGGCGGCGAGCGTCAGGGTGACGTCTCGGCCCGGCGCAGGCCGCGCAGCGCGTAGAGCGCCATGAGCAGCGCCAGCCCGGCGCCGCAGGCGAAGGCCAGCGCGGTCGTATCGTGCGTCCCGGCGATGAAGCCGCGCCCGGCCTGCAGCAGCGCGGTCGCCGGGTTGACCGACGCGGCGGCCTTGATCCAGCCGCTGAGCAGGTCGAGCGGGACGTACACCGGCGCCAGGAAGAGCGTGAGGAAGATCGGGATCTGCATGAACGGCCCCGCCTGCAGCGTGCGCGCGCGATACGAGACGCCGGCCGCGAACAGCGTCGAGGACGCGTTGACCAGCAGCCCGAGGGCGAGCAGCCCGGCCAGGTCCACGCCCGATCCGTCGATGCGCAAGCCGCCGATCAGCGCCGCGAGCGTGACCCAGACCGAGGTGAACAGGAACCGCACGAGGCCGCTGAGCGCGTAGCCGAGCAGGATCGCCGGGCGGTTGGGGGCGGCCAGCAGCAGCCGCCGCGCGAAGCCCGACTCGAAGTCCGCCGCGATGCCGAAGCCGGTGAACACGCCGCCGAAGGCCGCCGACTGCAGGAAGACGAACACGAACTGGAACGCCGTGTAGCCGGGCGGGTAGTCGAAGCCCGGCACGTTGTCGATGTTCGACAGGCCGCCCGCGAAGGCGAGCAGGAAGACGAGCGGGAACAGGATCGAGGGCACCAGCAGCGCCGGGTTGGTGAACGCGTGGCGCAGGCTGCGCCGGGCGACCGCGTGGGCGACGGGGGCGACGTGCTTCATGTCCGCGTCAGCCTCGTGCGCAGCGCCCGCGCCGCCCCGGCGAAGGCGAGCACGGCGATCCCCGTGGCCATCCCGAAGCCGAGTGCGAGCGCCTCGCCGTCCCAGCCGGAGATGACCAGCGAGCGGATCCCCTCGACGAGGTAGGAGACCGGGTTGTAGGTGGCGACCGCGCGGAACCAGTCGGTCTCGATCAGGTTGCGCGGCAGGTTCAGCGACGAGAGGAAGAACAGGACGAACATGAGCGGGAACAGCCCCTGGACCGCCTCGGCCGAGCCGGTGCGCAGGGCCATGAGCAGCCCGATGCCGCCGAACCCGACGCCGATGAGCACGGCCAGGGCGAGCACCACGACCGCGCCGGGCACGCCGCTCTCGAGCCTCGCGCCGGCGACGAGCCCGACGGCCAGGTAGACGAGCGAGGCCAGCAGCGAGACGAGCACCGCCCCGGCGAGCTGGCCGACGAGGATCGCCACGCCGCGCAGCGGGGTGAGCGAGAGGCGGTTGAGGAAGCCCGTCTCGATGTCGGTCGCCAGCTCGGCGCCGGCCGTCGTCGCGGCGAACAGCGCGCCCTGCATGAACGAGACCGACAGGGCGAAGCTCAGGTAGTTGTCGGTGGGGAAGCCGGGCAGCTTCGTCGCCGCCGACAGGCCGCTCGCGTTGACCGCGAGCAGGAACAGCGGGAAGACGATGGTCGGGACGATCAGCGCCGGCTGGCGCAACGTGCGCCGGACCGAGCGCGCTGCGATCCAGCCGATCTGCGTCATCGGCGGGCGACGGCGGCCTCGGGCTCGGGCTCGGCGACCGCCTCGGCCGACGCCCCCTCGAGATGGCGGCCGGTCTTCTGCAGGAAGACGTCGTCGAGCGTGGGCTGGTGGACCTCGAGGGTCGCCGCCTTGAGCCCCTCGGCGTCGAGCGCGCGGATCAGCTCGGCGAGGCCGTCGGTCGGGTCGTCGAGCATGACGGCGACCGCCTTGGGCGCGGCGGCGGCCGGCTCGCCGAAGCGCGCGAGCACCTGGGCGAAGGCACCGCGGCGCTCGGGCTCGGCCGGCACGATCTCCACCGTCGAGCGGCCCATCTCCGCCTTGAGGGCCTCCGGCGTGCCCTCGGCGACGAGCCTGCCGCGGTCGATGATCCCGACGCGGTCGGCGAGGACGTCCGCCTCCTCGAGGTACTGGGTGGTCAGGAAGACGGTCACGCCCTCGTCGGCGGCCAGGCGGGCGACCTCCTCCCACAGCGCGCTGCGGCTCTGCGGGTCCAGCCCGGTCGTCGGCTCGTCGAGGAACAGGATCGACGGGCCGTGGACGAGGGCGAGCGCCAGGTCGAGCCGGCGCTTCATGCCCCCGCTGTAGCCGCCGACCTTGCGGTCGGCCGCCTCGCTGAGCCCCATCCGCGCCAGCAGCTCGTCGCCGCGCGCCCGGCGCTCTGCCTTCGACAGCCCGTGCAGGCCGCCCTGCAGCTCCATGTGCTCGCGGCCGGTCAGGAACTGGTCGAGCGCAGCCTCCTGCAGCGCGGCGCCGATCCGCGCGCGCACCTGCGGGCCCTGGCTCGCCACGTCGAAGCCGGCCACCGTCGCGCGTCCCGCGGTCGGCGGCAGCAGCGTCGTGAGCACGAGCACGGTCGTCGACTTGCCGGCCCCGTTCGGGCCGAGGAAGCCGTAGATCTCGCCGGGCGCGACCTCGAGATCGATCCCGTCGACGGCGCGGATGCCGCCTTTGAAGACGCGGACGAGCCCGTCCACCACGATCCCCTGCATCGCCGGCCCACACTACCAGGATGGTTGAGGTTGGCAACGATGTTTCCGGGCAAGTACCATCTGTGGCATGGAAACGCTCCAGCGATCGGCGGCCAGCGAGGCGTGGGGCCTCATCGCCGAGCTGTTCACCTCGCAGCGCACGCGCTTCTTGGCCATCGCCGCGGAGTTCGATCTGGCGCCCGCGCAACTGGGCGCGCTCAAGGCGCTCGATCCCGACGACCCGCTGCCGATGCGCGAGCTCGCCCTCGCGCTGGCCTGCGACAACTCCAACGTCACGGGCATCGTCGACCGCCTGGAGGCGCGCGGCCTCGTCGAGCGCCGCGCGTCACGCGACGACCGCCGCGTGAAGATGCTCGTCGTCACCGAGGCCGGGAAGGACCTCCGTCGCCGCGTCAAGGCGCGCATGGAGGAGCCCCCGGAGCCGCTCAAGCGCCTGAGCGAGGAGGAGCAGGTCGCCCTCCGCGACCTGCTCCGCAAGGCGATGTCCGGGGCCTAGCCCGCGACGGCCGCGAGCACCTCCGCCAGCGGTCGCGCCGGGGGCCCGACGTACTTGGCCGTCGGGCGGATGAGGCGTGCCTCGCGCTTCTGCTCGAGGATGTGCGCGCTCCAGCCGGCGACGCGCGCGCAGCTGAACAGCGGCGTGAACAGCTCGGGCGGGACCTCGGCGTAGTCGAGCACGACCGCCGACCAGAACTCGACGTTGGTGGCCAGCACGCGGTCGGGCTTGCGCGCCTTGAGCTCGGCGAGCGCGGCCTCCTCGAGCGCCTCGGCGACCTGCGCGCGCGGCGCGCCGAGATCGTGCGCGGTGCGCCGCAGCACCCGCGCGCGCGGGTCCTCGGCGCGGTAGACGCGGTGGCCGAAGCCCATCAGGCGCTCGCCTCGTTCGAGCAGGTTCACGACGTAGCGCCGGGCGTCGCCCTCGCGCTCGACGTCGTCGAGCATCTTGAGCACGCGCGACGGCGCGCCGCCGTGCAGCGGCCCGCTCAGCGCGCCGACGGCGCCGCTCAGCGCCGCGGCCGTGTCGGCGCCCGTGGAGGCGATCACGCGGGCGGTGAAGGTCGAGGCGTTCATCCCGTGCTCGGCGGCCGAGATCCAGTAGGCGTCGATCGCCTTGACGTGCTCCGGGTCCGCCTCACCGCGCCAGCGGATGAGGAAGCGCTCGGGGATCGAGGTCGCGCGGTCGACCGCGGTCTGCGGCACCGGCGGGCGGCCCGTGCCGCGCGCGGACTGCGCGACGAACGACAGCGCCATCACCGACGCGCGGGCCAGGTTGTCGCGGCACTCCTCGTCGGATATGTCGATGACCGGCCGGAAGCCCCACTCGGGGGCGAGCATGGCCAGCGCGCTCTGCACGTCTACGCGCGGGTCGCCGGAGCGGACGGTCAGCGGCCACGGCTCGGCCGGCGGCAGCCCGGGATCGAACTCGCCGTCGACCAGGAGCCCCCACACCTTCTCGAAGGGGACTTGCCCGACGAGGTCCTCGATGTCGACGCCGCGGTAGCGCAGCGCGCTGCCCTCCTTGTCGGGCTCGGCGATCTCGGTGGCGAAGGCGACGACGCCTTCCAGGCCTGACTGAACGTCGCTCATGCCCCTAGAGATTAGGGGCCGAGCTCTCCGTCCCAGGCGCGCAGCCCGGCGAGCGCCTCGTCGAGGGTCTCGGTGACCGTGGCGACGCGATCGAGCGAGACCACGGCCAGGATGTCCCGGAGCAGCGAGTGCGACGGCGCCACGACGGCGAGCTCCTGGCGGCGATCGCGCAGCCGGCGCGCGAGGTCGAAGAGCAGTCGCACGCCGGCGCTGTCGAGGTGCGAGACGTTGGAGAGGTCGAGCACGATGCCCTGCGCGCCGCTGGGCACCGAGCTGACGATCCGCTCGCGCGCGCGACCGGCGTTCTCGAGGTCGATCTCGCCAGTGACCGAGAGCACGACCTGGCCGTCGAGGCGCTGGGCGTGCAGCTCGGCGTCGGTCACGCCCGCCACCGCAGCGTGACGACGGTCCCATCGTCGCCGTGAGCGACGTCGACCTCGTCGGCGAAGGCGCGCATGAGCTTCAGGCCCCGCCCGCGGCCGTCGGGCGACGGCTCGCGCCAGCGGCCCTCGTCGCGCACGCGCAGGTCCACGAGGCCGCGCGCCCGCGACGCGCTCAACCAGATCAGCGCATCCTTGGGGCCGTAGGCGTGCTGGACGGCGTTGGCGATCGCCTCGTTGGCGCACAGCACGACGCGCGCGCTGAGCGCCGGGGCGATGTCGCCGGCCCTCAGCCAGCGCTCGAGCCGCCGCCGCGCCTCGCGCAGCGCGCCCGGGCGCGCCGACAGCTCGAGCGTCAGCGGCCCGTCGGCCAGCCGGGTCACCTGCGCGGCGAGCAGCGCGACGTCGTCGTCGGCGGGCCCGGTCGGGAGCATCGAGGCGAGCGTCTCGTCGCACAGCGCGTCAGCCGAGCCGTTGCGCGTCGCCGCGGCGAGCAGCAGGTCCTGCGTCGTGCTGAGCGGCACGCCGGCGCGCTCGACGAGGCCATCGGTGTAGAGCAGGACCATCGCGCCGGGCTCGAGCGAGCCGCTCGCGGCCTCGTAGCCCACGGAGGGCATGACGCCCAGCGGGACGAAGCGGCCGTCCTCCCAGAACTCGCGCCGCCCGTCGGCGTGGCGGACCAGCGGCGCGGGGTGGCCGGCGTTGACCCAGCGCACGGTGCCGCTCTCGGGCTCGTAGACGATGTAGAGCAGCGTCGCCATCTCGAGCGCGTCGCGGTCGAGCAGTGCGTTGAGGCGCTCGAGCGTGTCGCCGGGCTCGTGGCCCTCGAGCGCGTAGGCGCGCAGCGCGTTGCGCAGCTTGCCGACCAGGGCGGCGGCCGAGATGCCCCGGCCGACGACATCGCCCATGACGAGCGCGACCTCGCCGGTGGGCAGCTCGATGACGTCGTACCAGTCGCCGCCGACCTCGACCCCGCGCCCGCCCGGCAGGTAGCGCGCGGCGAGCTCGAGCACGCCAATGTCCGGGAGGCGATCGGGCAGCAGGCTGTGCTGCAGCGTCTGGGCGATGCGGTGCTCACGCTCGGCCATGGCCTCGGCGCGCGCGGCGCGCTGGCGGCTCTCCTCGGCGGCGCGGCGCTCGGTGAGGTCCTCGGTCGCGCCGACGACGCGCCCGCGCCGGCCGCGCGGCGCGTAGCGCGTGAGCAGCATGCGCTCCTCGCCGTCCGGACCGCGCATGCGGAAGATCAGCTCGCCCGGCTCGCGCGAGCCGCAGGTCGCGGCAGCGTCGAGCCCGGCCTGCAGGGCGGCGCGGTCCTCGGGGACGACGCGCTCGAGCAGCTCGGTCAGGCTGTCGGCCCAGCGTCCCTGCAGCTGCTGGGAGACGTGGAAGCGGTCGCGCATCGAGTCCCACTCCCAGGCGCCGATGCCCGCCAGGTGCTGCGCCGCGGCGAGGCCCCGCACCGCGCGCGGCCACGGGCGCGCTCGCCGCAGGTCGCTGTAGCGCAGCGCGACGACGAGGAACCCCACGGCGATCACCGCCTGCGCGCCCTGGATGGCGAACATGTGCGGGCTGACCAGCCAGTCGGGCCGGTCGCTCAGCCCCACCACGACGAGCTCGACGTGCGTGAGCGCGCCGACCGAGAAGAAGGCGGTCGCGGCGACGCGCCCGGCGTAGCGCAGGCCGAGGCGGGGGGCCAGGTAGGTCGCCATCACGACGTACGCGAGGGCGATCAGTCCGTTCAGCACGGCCATGACAGCAAAGCCGTCCATAGCTGCTCGATCCGACCCTACCTCGGTCCTGCGGCCAGGACTAGATTGCCCCCGGCAGCCGCGCCGCGGTAGCCCTCACCGGTCTGTGCGGGGGACCGCCGCTCTCGTAGTGTCCGACCACATGACCACCGTCGCCCAAGCCGATCTCATGTTCCGCCCCGTCAGCGACCTCGCCGGGCTCGTGCGCCGGGGCGAGCTGAGCGCACGGGAGCTCGTCGAGACCGCCGTGCGGCGCATCGAGGAGCTCGACGGCCGGCTCGGCGCGTTCATCGACGTCGACGGCGACCGCGCGCTGGCTGCCGCCGGCGAGATCGCCCCCGGCGACCCGCGGCCGTTCGCCGGCGTGCCGATCGCGATCAAGAACAACCGCGCCGTCCTGGGCTGGCGGCTGACGCACGCGTCCGACCTGCTGCAGGACTACGTCGCCGACTTCGACCACAACGTGGTCCGGCGCTTCAAGGAGGCCGGGTTCGTCATCGTCGGCACGACGAACCTGCCGGAGTACGGGATCCTCCCGGTGACCGAGCCGCGCCAGAGGTCGTCGCGCAACCCGTGGGATCCCGAGCGCACGCCGGGCGGCTCGAGCGGCGGCGCGGGCGCCGCGGTGGCGGCCGGCATGGTCCCCGTCGCCCACGGCAACGACGGCGGTGGCTCGACGCGCATCCCGGCCGCCTGCTGCGGGCTCGTGGGGCTCAAGCCGCAGCGAGGGCGCATCTCGCTCGGCCCGGAGCTCGGCGACCACCCGCTCGTCACCGACGGCGTGGTGACGCGGACCGTGGCCGAGACGGCCGAGCTGCTCGACGTGCTGGGCGGCTACGAGGTCGGCGACGCGACGTGGGCGCCCGATCCCGTCGAGCCCTACGCGGAGGCCGCGCGCCGCGAGCCCGGGCGACTGCGTGTCGCGGTCGCGGTCAGCCCGCCGCTGCCCGACGCCGAGGTCGATCCGGCCTACGTCGACGCCGCCCGGCGGACCGGCGAGCTGCTGGCCTCGCTCGGCCACGAGGTCGAGGAGACCGTCCCGCCGTGGGCCGACGATCGGCTGCTGCCGCTGTTCAGCGCGGAGTTCATGAGCGCGATCGCCCTCGGCGTGTCGTGGTCGGGGATGGCCGCCGGTCGCGAGCCGCGCCCCGAGGACATGCAGCGGCTCAGCTGGGCGATCTACGACCGCGTCCGCACCACGAGCGCCCTGGAGGTCGCCGGCGCGCACGCGCAGCTGCAGTTCGCGATGCGCCGGCTCATCGGGGCGCTCGACGCCTGGGACCTCGTCGTCACGCCGGGCCTGGCCCAGCGCCCGCTGCCGCTTGGCACGCTGGACCCCGACGCCGAGCACCCGTTCGCGACGTTCGCTGCCTCGGGGCGCTTCACGCCGTTCACGGCGGTCTTCAACGCGACCGGCCAGCCCGCGCTGATGCTGCCGCTCTTCCACGGCGACGACGGCCTGCCGACGGCGGTGCAGCTCGTCGCCCGTCCGGCGCGCGAGGACGTGCTGCTCCAGGTCGGCGCGCAGCTCGAGGCCGCGCAGCCCTGGGCGGATCGCCGGCCGCCGGTGAGCTGACGCCGCCGAGTCGACAACGCCCCGCGCGAACGAAGTTCGCGCAAACGGTCGACGAAGTCGACCGTAGCGCCGCCGAGTCGCCAACGCCCCGCGCGAACGAAGTTCGCGCAAGCAATCGACGAAGTCGATCGCCGTTCGCGCAAACGGTCGACGAAGTCGACCGTAGCGCACCCTCTCCGCCCCTGCGTGTCGGCCACAGGGACGGAGAGCTGAGAGCGGGTGCGAGGCAGGGGGCCGAACCCAGGACGAGGTCTGTGTCGGGTCCGGTATCGCTTCGTGCGCGGCGGATCTTCCCGTGTCGCGCCCGCCCCGCGCAATGGGACCTTGGTCCTACGACCTCACTCGGCGCCGAGCACCTCGGCCATCGCGCGGGGCACCACGCCCAGCTCGGCGGCGTCGGCGGTCCCGCGCGAGGCGAGCATCGAGACCTCGAGCAGCTCGGCCTCGTCCCAGACCGCGGGCGCCTTGCTCTGCAGCGCGGCCTCGAGCACGCGCAAGCCGCGCGAGACCAACGGCGTGGGCATGTGGACCAGCGGCCGCGCGCGCCCGAACGAACGCAGCGCGAGCCGCACGATGTCCTCGTGCGAGAGCGTGTCCGGGCCGGCCAGCTCGTAGCGGCCGGAGGGCGAGCCGTGCAGGACGGCCATGATGCAATCGGCGACGTCCTCGGCCCAGATCGGCTGAAAGAGGGCGCGGGCGCGACCGGACACCGGCATGGCGGGCAGGAGCGCCAGGCGGCCGAGCGCCGTCAGCCAGCGGTCGCCGGGCGCGTAGACCAGCGAGGTCGACAGCACGGTCGTCCGCAGGCGCGAGCCCAGGACCACGCGCTCGGCCAGCGCCTTGGCGCGGTGCAGGCGGGGGCGGCTGTGCGTCGTCGCGCCAAGGGCCGAGAGGAACAGGAAGCGCTCGACGCCCGCGCGCTCGGCCGCGCCGACCATGCGCCAGGTGGCGATCCCGTTGAGCTCCTCGATCGAGCCGCCCGCCTGGTCGCGCGGCGAGCCGGCGAGGTGCACGACGGTGTCCACCCCGCGCATGGCGTTGCGAAACGACGGCGGGTCGGCGAGGTCGCCGAGGGCGATCTGCACGCGCACCCGCTCGGCGCCGAGCTCCTTGGGCTCGCGCACCAGGCAGCGGACCGGCATGCCGGCGCCCACCAGGCGTCGCAGCAGGGCCGCGCCGACGGTGCCCGAGGCGCCGGTGAGCAGGAGCATCCGCTACGCGGCGCCGGTCGGCTGCTCGGCGGGCGTCAGCTCGAGCGGCGGGCCCTCGTGGTCGCGCGCGGCGTCGCGCGAGATCCCCGCCGCCGCGTACGCGTCGTCCTCGTCGAGCGTCTCGTGCTCGAGCAGGGCGGCGGCCAGCGAGTCAAGGCTTGCCCGGCGCTCGGTCAGCAGCATCGTGACCTCGTGGTGGGCCTCGTCGACGATCCGCCGGACCTCCCTGTCGACGAGCTCCTGCGTCATCTCCGAGGTCTCCGAGGCGCCGGGCAGCAGCGGCCCGTTCGGCTCGGAGGGCAGGACGGCGACCGGGCCGACCGCCTCGCTCATGCCCCAGCGGCCGACCATGCGCCGGGCGATCTCGGTGAGCTGCTGGATGTCGGACTCCGCCCCGGTCGTGATCTCGCCCAACACGAGCTCCTCGGCCACACGCCCCCCGAGCGCCACCTTGATCTTCCCCCGCAGGTACTCCTGGTCGTAGGAGAACTTGTCGTTGGCCGGCGCGGAGAGCGTGACGCCGAGCGCCATCCCGCGCGGGATGATCGAGACCTTGCGGACCGGGTCGGCGCCCGGCGTGAGCATGCCGACGATCGCGTGGCCACCCTCGTGGTAGGCGGTGCGGCGGCGATCGGCCTCGGTCATGACGAGCTTGCGCGGGGCGCCGAGCACGACGCGCTCCAGGGCGTCCGTGAAGTCGGCCATCTGCACGCGCTCGTGGCCGCGGCGAGCTGCGGTCAGCGCGGCCTCGTTGCACACGTTGGCCAGGTCGGCGCCGACCATGCCGGCGGTCGAGGCCGCGAGCGAGACGAAGTCGACGTCGTCGTCGAGCGGGATCGAGCGCGTGTGGACCTCGAGGATCTTCTTGCGGCCCTCGGCGTCGGGCGGCTGGACGGCGATGCGCCGGTCGAAGCGCCCGGGGCGCAGGAGCGCCG